>JAODGF010000037.1 GCA_025464645.1 Methanosarcinales archaeon | reverse complement strand
GAGGTCATGGTTTTGAAAAAGAGTTCATTCTTCTACTTACTATTCTTCCTCCCCTTCATCCACCTTCCGCTCGTACGTCTGAACGAGCATCCCCTTGCTTTGCTCCCAGGGCTCGCCAGTCTTGTAAAAGTTGAACTTCTTCATTGCTCGCTCGCAAGGTTCATTCCCTGCCAGAATATTCACATAATTCACCTTACATTTATTCGCTTTTGCGAACTCATAGAACTGCTCATACATCGCCGAAGCAACACCTTGAGCACTGTATTCAGGGAGAACCGCCTGCTGTTCGCCGAAACAACCTCTTTCTGTTATGGATGCTTTGTACACACCAACCAATTTACCATCTATATGCACACCAAAGAAGAAATAGCCGGAATCCATCTCTTTCTTTATTTCCTCCTCACTCATCGCACGCCTCTCTCGCCATTCCTTCGGATACTCGTATGCTTTAAGCCATACCTCTTTATAGAGAGCGGAGATATCCTTCGCATCCTCTTTGCTTAGCTTAATTGCACGGTGTTTCTCGCCGGTATTTACCACGTCAACAGCACAACAAACGCCCATCTTCTTGATTATAATAAATGGTATTTAAATTTAAGTTTTTTTCGCTTTTTTCACAACGTCCATGAAACCCATCTGCATCTCTACCACTTCACTACTGTCCTCTGCCTCTGAATATGTAAGCAACCTATCCTCATTCAATCTCATAAATTCATCTCCCCACTTGAACTTACTCAATATATATTGCGATTGCTCATGCTCGCCGAGGATGAAAAGAGCAGCGGCGAGTGCCTCTGCTGAAGATAAAATAAAAGGTCTGCCATAATTCGTTGGGTTCGCTGCTATCAAATAGGGCAAAGCCCGCTTTATCCTTCTCAGCTTCCTCAATGCCTCCCCAAAAGTGGCTATCTTATCCCATGAACAATCAAAAACGGTTATGCTATTAGTGGATTTTATATCAGCAGGCGATAGTGCCTTTTCCGCAGTAGGCACCAGCAAAATCGTTTTGTGCGGTATTTTTCCCATCACGTTAACCGATTTTATCAAGCCAGCTCGTGCTAATTTTCGCGCCGTACACTTCTTTGGGTTGCACTGCCCCGCATCGTATGCATATAGCTGCATTTTAGCGATTTAATTTCTTTTCTCCTCTCCGAAAGAGGATTTTCAGATATTCTGTATCTCCTCTCTTGTCGCTAACCTCATCCCTGCCTCGCTCAACACTTCCGTGGCTCTCTGTATGTCATCTACACGGAGTATCAGCATCGCGCGCTCTGCTTTTGCGGTAACAAATGCATAAGCATAATCCACATTGATGTTATTCATACCAAGAGTGTTAGCTATTTCATACAGACCTCCAGGGACATCTTTTATCTCCACTGCGAGAACATCGGTCTCCGAAACCGTGAAGCCGTCATCGTGTAGCGCCTTATAACCACTTTCCGCATCATCTACCACCATCCGGATTACGCCAAAGTCTCCAGCCTCCGCAATTGTGAGCGCGCGGATGTTAACGCCAGCATCTGCTAACGTCTTTGCCACTCTTGCCATCCTGCCGGGCTTGTTCTCTGCAAAGATAGAAATCTGCTTTATTGCTACCATTATTTCTTACACCTTCCTCCTATCTATAACCCTCTGTGCCTTACCTTCGGAACGCGGAATCGTTCCAGGCTCCACCAGCTCCACCTCTGCCATAATATTCAGCACGCTTTTAAGCTGCCGGGAGACCTCCTTGCTTAATGACATCAGGTCTGCGATTTTATCGCTGAACGTAGATTCAGTTACCTCCACCTTAACGGTCATGACATCCAGTGGACCCTTACGGTCCACAATTATCTGGTAGTTGTCGCCAATCTCTGGAATCCTCATAAGTACAGATTCCACCTGACTTGGAAATACATTTATCCCACGCACAATAATCATATCATCTGTCCGACCCAGAATTCTCATGATTCGTGGATGGGTTCGCCCACACTCACATGGCTCGTTATTCAGTATGGTGATATCGCCTGTCCTGTATCTGATGAGGGGAAATGCCCATTTATTGAGGGTGGTCACAACAAGTTCTCCACGCTCACCATCCTCCACTCGCTCTCCCGTCTTCGGGTCAATTACCTCAATAAGAAACAAATCCGCCCAGACGTGGATACCGCTTTGTAAGTGGCACTCGGTGAAGAGGGGACCGCTCATCTCACTGGTTCCAAATATGTCATACGCCTTAATGCCCGTAGAGTCCTCAATCCGCCTTCTTGTCTCCTCAGACCATGGCTCTGCGCCGAAGATACCTGCCTTGAGTTTTGTATCCTCTCTGATGCTTAGACCCATCTTCTGAGCAACCTCGTTTATGTATAGGAAATAAGAAGGAGTGCAGGCAATAGCTGTGCTTCTTAAGTCCTGCATTAGCTCAATCTGACGTTCGGTATTGCCAGCACCCGTGGGAAGCACCGTAGCGCCGATTCTCTCTGCACCATAGTGAAGACCGAGTCCCCCGGTGAAGAGTCCATAGCCATAACTAACCTGGATTACATCTCCACGACCCAGACCTATGGATGTGAGCGCTCGTGCCAATGACTCTGTCCACATATCAACATCATCTTGAGTGTATCCGACCACAGTTGGTTTTCCGGTTGTGCCACTGGATACATGATACCGGACTACCCAGTTTTCGGGAAGACAGAACATACCTGTGGGATAGGTATTCCGGAGGTCAATCTTCGATGTAAAAGGGAGTTTGGTCATATCGCTTAGCTCTTTGATCTCATCGGGCTCCACACCTGCTTCCTGGAATCGCTGCCGATAAAAGGGTGAATGGTCATGGACATAGCGCACAAGTGACCTGAGCCGTTCCTCCTGTAGCTTATGCAGGTCCTCGATTGGCATACGTTCGATGCGCGGATTCCAGTACTCGTGCATGATAATCAATCAATATTTATAATATAAAAAACTATAAATTACTTTGCTTTTTATCTTCTATTCTACGTATAACTAACTAAGACATAGGCAATGACAGAGAAAAGTATAGAGGAGATAAACGAAAAAATTGGGGATGGTAGTGTTCATGTAGTGACAGCGGACAGAATGAGTGAGATAGTAAGCGAGTTAGGGGTAGAAGAAGCGGCGAAGGAAGTGGATGTTGTAACCACCGGGACTTTTGGTCCCATGTGCTCCTCGGGTGTGTTCATCAACTTTGGGCATGCTGATCCACCAATAAAAATGAAGCGAGTATGGCTTAATGATGTAGAGGCGTACACCGGAATTGCAGCGGTGGATGCCTATTTAGGAGCAACACAACCATCAGAGGATAAAGGAGCTGAATATGGCGGTGGATATGTGATAGAAGACTTAGTAGCAGGTAAGCCCGTAGAAATGAAGGCTATCGGCTACGGCACGGATTGTTATCCGCGTAAAGAAATAGAAACAACAATTGCTCTTGAGGACCTGAATCAGGCAGTGATGTTAAATCCCAGGAATGCATCTCAAAGATATGCGGTTGCGACAAACTCCACGGACAGAACTCTGTACACCTATATGGGCACGCTACTTCCCAATTATCGGAATGCAAATTATTGTGGTGCTGGAGTTCTTTCTCCTCTTTTTAACGATCCTGACTTTGAGACCATAGGAGTGGGAACAAGGATTTTTCTTTGTGGTGCTGGTGGATATGTAATAGGAGAAGGGACGCAGCACGACCCTGTTAACAGTTTTGGAACATTAATGGTTGCAGGGAACCTGAAGGAGATGAGTGCGGAATACCTCAAAGGTGCTACCTTCTACGGTTATGGTGTGACTATGTACGCTGGCATCGGGATACCGATACCGGTACTGAATGAAGGAATAGCGAAGAAAACAGGAATAAGTGACGGGGATATCGTAACAGAAGTGCTTGATTATGGAGTTAGCAGAAGAGAACGACCTGTATTGAGGAAAGTGACATACGAGGAGTTGAAATCGGGTCTGATAGAAATAGAAGGAAAGGAAGTGCCAACATCGCCCCTTTCCAGTTTTTACATGGCGAATAAAATTGCTGCGGAGTTGAAGAGCAGAATAGAGGCAGGGAAGTTTTTATTATCGCTGCCGGTAGAGAGACTGCCAACCGATACCGTGTTCAAACCGATGAAACAGACGAAGGAACTGCCTCTGGTAAAGGATGTGATGACAAGAGAAGTGAAGACGATAAGTGAAAGGGCGAGCATAGCGGATGCGGCAAAATTGATCATGGAGACCCAAATCACGCATATCCCGGTTATATCGGGAGAGAGCAAACTTGTGGGAATAGTAACAGCCTGGGATATATCAACGGCGGTAGCGAAGCGACATGAGGATTTGGCTGAGATAATGACAAGAAAGGTGATGACCGCGGATTCGGAAGAGCCTCTGGAATTGGCGATTAGAAAATTGGAGAAATACAACATTTCCGCATTACCTGTGATAGACAAGGATAGAAGGGTTATTGGAATGATAACAAGCGATGAGATAAGTAAATTGATAGGGAAAAGAAGGAGATGGCAGTGGAGAATGAGGATTTAAAAACATTTTTAAGAGACAACGGATTTACTACAAGCAGAAGAAACCAAAATAAGATGGAAACTAAAAATTTGAAGGTGGATTTACTGAGTTTAGGTGCGAGAATCTCAGGAGTAGATAAAGGCAGAAAAGCAGGTGCTGGCCCTGCTGCTGGTGGGATGTTTCTTTTTGGAGGCACGGTAGCAAACGTTCCAACACAAAGCTGGTTCGTTTCTGCATCGCCGTACAGTGTTGAAACTGAAAATGAGGGAAGATACGTAATAAAAAGAAATGGTGAAAGAATTATAGAGGTGAAATTCCCACTTGCAAAGTTTCAAGGGCTTAAGACTAAAGAAGGCATGCCTTACAATAAAATCGCACTCCTGCACGGCGCTGATTGCTTAGCTACTACCACGATACAAACTTGTGTATATTGGAACACGCCAAAGCGGTGTAAGTTCTGCGCAATTGAACTGTCGCTGAAGAATGGTGCGACAATAGCGAGGAAGAAACCGGAGGACCTTGCTGAGGTAGCGATTGCAGCGAAAAAATTGGACCATGTAACGCATGTGACGCTTACCACAGGCACAACAGCTACTCCTGACAAAGGTATAAATTACCTCGTAGAAACGGCGAGAGCGATAAAAGAAGCAACCGGGTTACCTATTCATGCTCAATTTGAACCGCCGAAGGAGCTCAGTATGATAGATGCCCTTTACGATTCGGTGGATACAGTGGGCATACATGTAGAGAGCTTTGACAGGGAAGTGCTGAAAGAAGTGGCTCCGTGCAAGGTGGAAATACCGTTTCCTCATTACGTGAATGCGTGGAAGCGAAGTGTGGATATTTTTGGAGATTGCCAAGTCAGCAGTTATGTAATTGCAGGATTGGGTGAGAGCAATGAATCTATTATAGAGGGCAGTAAGTCATTGGTGGAGCTGGGTGTTTATCCGTTCATCGTGCCTCTGCGTCCTATACCGGGATCAATGCTGGAGAATGAGAAACCACCAAGCCCGGATAGGATGTATTATATATATAAAGAGGTAGCAGAGATATTGCATGACGAAGGAATGAGCTGGAAGAAGAACAAGGCAGGATGTGTGCGTTGTCGCGCTTGTTCGGCGCTGCCGGATTTCGAATAAACCGATAGATTTAAATATGAAATGAATAATAAAAAGAAAATGGAGGTGAAAAAAACTAAAAAATGGATGAGAAGAGAGGGGAAGAAGAGGGGAGAGTGCAAAAAGCGATAATAGGTATTGTGCTGGCAGCCGTAATGCTCACTTCGGTGTTAGTGGCGATGGTTCCCACTTTGGAGGGGAGACCAGCTATTAGACAGATTGGCACCAATGAACTCGCTTATGCAAACGAAGTTATCATAACAGGTGTAAAACCAGCAGACTTCCATCCTGGGGAGACCAAAGAAGTTGTCTTGACTGTGAGAAGCACATGTGGAGGTGCAAGAGATGTCAAGTTAACGTTTGAAAGCACAAGAAACATATCTGTTATAGGTTCTGCGGTAGCAGAGCTGGATACGTTAAATCCCTGGTCTGAGAAGAAGGTAAAAATCAGGGTTCACGTGGAAGAAGGAACTTCTGCCGGGATTCATTCCCTACCGGTCATCTGTTCGTGGGTTGAATATTGCCCTTTTAATCTCGCAGTGGGCTATGCAACTAAGCATAGGGGACCAGAGAGATTAGAATTAAATCTCAACATAATAGCGGAAGTTTCTATTTCTACCGACAAGAATGAATATTCTCCCGGTGATACGGTCACTGCAACAATTCATCTCTCAAATCCAACGGATAAAGCTCAAAACATGCTGTTTAAATGGTATTTCGGAATACCAGATCAAAACCGCTGGACACGGTTAGAGCAGACAACGATAAATATGTCGGCTAACTATGATCAGTCATTTAAGATTCAAATCCCGGTGGAAGATTGGGGAAATGAAAGTTTCTGTGGGTGCTACGTCATTTCGTTGTCGAATACGACAACCAAAAAAGTAGTAAGCACAGCTTCTACGACCTGGGTTTACATACCAAGTGCTGAGTGCAAAAGCAAGACAGCGGCAGAAATCGTAAAAGAAATAAAGAACGGTTTCGAAGGAGTAAAGTTGCCAATTTGAGGACTCCACTCTTTTTTATTTTTTGCAATGGAAATAGTGTACACAGACATGTTCAGTATCTCCGAATACTTTTTAGAGATATTAACAAAAAACCGATTTTAAGTGCTCTTATAGATATCCAAGCGGCACCGAGTGGTTTCCATCTCAGAGAAAATATAAAAAGCTGGCTCCAATCTGAACTCTCTATGATATCAGTAAAAAAGATAACAAAGAGATAGTGTAGTTAAGATAAAATGGCGAAAAGGATAATGGTGCAAGGCACGGGGTCGGGGGTAGGCAAAAGTGTAATTGTAGCTGCGCTTTGCCGCATATTCACCCAGGATGGCTATAAGGTGGCGCCGTTCAAATCGCAAAATATGGCTCTTAACTCGTATGTTACTAAAGATGGTCTTGAAATAGGAAGGGCACAGGCATTTCAGGCTTTTGCCGCTCGTAAGGAGCCGACAGTGGAGATGAATCCTATCTTGCTGAAGCCTTCAAGCGACACCGGCGCTCAGGTTATCGTGCGAGGCAAACCAATAGGCAACATGACGGCAAAGGAATACCACAAGTACAAGCCAAAAGCACTGAGCCTCATACAGCACTGCTTCGATATACTCGAACGTGAGAATGACATCGTGGTGATAGAAGGTGCGGGCAGCCCGGCAGAAATAAACCTCCGTGCAAACGACATCGTGAATATGAGCATTGCAAAACTTTTAAATGCGCCAGTGCTGCTCCTTGGTGACATAGACAAAGGCGGAGTATTTGCCTGGATTGTGGGAACACTCGAACTGCTTGAGACAGAAGAAAAAGAATTGGTGAAGGGCATTCTGATAAACAAGTTCCGTGGGGACATGGACATACTCAAACCTGGGCTGGAGTTCCTTGAGAAAAGAGTCAATAAACCTGTGATAGGCGTTATACCTTATTTCCACGATATAAAGATACAAGAAGAGGACTCTGTATCGTTATCCGTGGAAAAAAGGAAGACAAGAGCAGCGAAGAAAGGAGAGGGAAAAGAAATAACGATAGAAGTCGTTTATCTGCCCCATATATCCAATTTCACGGATTTTGATGCTTTAGAAGCAGAGGATGACGTTTCTATACGATATATGGGCAAAGGTGAAAAAATAGGCGAGCCTGATGTGATAATTATTCCCGGATCAAAGAATACGATAGGCGACCTGTTATATCTTAAAAACAGTGGATACGCATCGCAGATAGTGGAAAAGGTAAGAAGCGGGAAGTGTCTTCTTTTTGGTATCTGTGGTGGTTATCAGATGCTCTGTAATACCATAATAGACCCAGAGGGAGTGGAATCAAAGGTTAGAGAGACCGAGGGACTCGGTTTGCTGCCCGCTACAACCATATTTGAGAGCCATGCACAGAAAATGACGAATCAAGTGCGAGCAATAGCGGATTTGGAGTTCTACAAAGGCGAATTAGCAGGCTATGAAATACACATGGGAAGGACTTATTTCGCTAATGGCACCATAAAAATAAAAAATGCTTTTATGATATTCGAGCGTTCTGGGGAGAAGGTTATGGACAATGGTGGCGCTGTTTCTTCTGATGGAAACGTCATCGGTACTTATATACACGGGATATTTGACAACGATGGCTTTCGACACGCTTTTCTGGACTACATAAGACAGAAAAAAGGGTCTTTGTATATAAACGAAAACAAAAGCGAAGACAAAAATAAGAGCGGGATTAATTGGGACACGGAATATAATAAATTAGCCGACCTTGTACGGAGAAGTATTGACATGAATAAGCTATATGAGATCGTCAATAAATGGTATGTGAAAAAGAAAAGCTTTTAGTTTTATTGCTTCACACCCAAGAATTGTTCCAGCATCTCCGGCTCCACCAGCATATTCAGAATTCTAAATAGGTCCGTCTTATCATAAATGTTCTTCAAGTTCCCACGCTTCTTATACGATGCCAGGTTTCTTACTTCCTCTATTTGCTTCTCTGTAAGCTTCTTCACTTCTATCACTCCTTCCTCTTCCGCTCTTTTCACCAGGTCTTCTCCTGCATCGCTCCTCATTATCACGGTTGACCACCCCAGCTCGGAACCTATGGAGCCTACCGATACATCGGCGAACTCAGCTGCAAAATCATAGCAGTAGTTGCACGCATCACGCACGCAATCACGCATCTTCTTTATCGGCGTCTTTATCTCCTTACCTGCTTTCGTATAAACGATAAAGCTACCTTTCTTTATGTTGAACTTCTCTACCTCTTCTATGCTCGTGCCCAGCTCCTTTAGCTTATTTTTTAGCATTTCCATATCAAAAGTTTCAGAGCATAAGAGACCAATCAGTATCTTCACTCTGTCAGCACCGACATCGAATCCCGTTGACAATTGAACTTTCCTCATGCCCTGTATATGACATGGCAATCCAACGAGTGCGACTCGTTTATAGCCCTGCTCAAAAGCGTCTCCAACACCAGATACCGAAGGACATTGCGTATATTTCGAGCCCGCAGCAGCTAATATATCCTCCCTCTTCGTTGCAACAAACGGTTCGGGCTCCCAATTATCAGATGTCTTCGATACTACCGCGGCGTCTATCTCATCATGTTCAAGCAAGTTCACGAGCAATGCGGATACAACCCCGCCATCCTGCGCCTTCCCTCTTATGCCTTCATCTGTTGCTCTTGCGGTTAAAATGTCTCCTTTATAGTATCCCAATAGGTTATCTGTCCTTGTCGCACCAAACACCGCCCTTTCAACCACAAAAGGTGCAAAGCTCGTCCTCGGACAGAAATCATAACACGCACCGTATATCTCATAGCACTTCTTCTTCGTTACTGGTATTTCGTGCTCGTAGGTTATGTATTCTTTACAAAAGGCACCACAAGTCCCGCAGTAGCAGCACAGACCGTTATATATCACCTCCGCTTCCAAATCCATTATGTTCCCTTTCTGTTTTACCATGGCTTTTACCCCTTCTTTACTTTATACTACTTACCAGCCTGTTCAGCATATCCTTGTAACCCTCTTCCATTTCCGGCGAGATGTTCGTAAAACTCATCCTCGCCTGTGGATGATAATATCTATCAATAGAAACAGCACGAATCAAAGGGTCAATTGCGAAATTCTTTATGCAGGACAGCATTTGCGATGCGTAATAATAGACGATGCCAAAGAATATCACGAAATCGTAATTCCCCTTGCCATCTAAGCCCTTCCAGCTTGGGTCTCTTAAGCAATTGGTAAGCTCGTGCAGGTTGTAATAGCTCACGTTCTCCGTGTATTCTTTCTCTACAAAACCTCTTATGCTGTGCCCCGTTGCTGCGATTGGGACTCCCCTCCTTCCTATTTCTATCGCGGTCTCTAAAAAGAAATCATCACGCAGTATCTCCGAGCCAACCACGAGCAAAGGTCGCTTCGCACTTGATATATAACTCCCTATCACTTCTGGTGGCGCAACCTCTCCCATTTCAGGACCCGGGATATTAGCCACGTCAAAAGGTATCTCCATTCCCATCTTTCTACTCCCTTATTTCTTCTTCTCCCTTATCAATCTTCTCAAATTGGTCGGGTTAAATGAAGGGTCGTATCCCCTTATTGGTCCTTCCTTTATCCTCTTCATCTTCCAATCTATCTCCCAGTCATGCTCATCCTCCAGCTTCTTTAACAATTCGTTCTTATTGGCAATAGGCAGGTCAGTGGCAGTCCGGACGAAGAGATGCCAGTCCGGGGGATAAGCATTGAGATACTTCAAGCTGAGGTCAATATAGTGCGTTAGTTTTATAGAACGCCCGCGGTCTGTATCAGATGGACGAAAACAAAGTTTTGCTATCATAGGTAACGCCTCTTCTACCGTTTCACACGCTACGAGCAAATGCTGTGGTCCCGGCTCGAAATAAATCTCTGAACCATCAGTAGCATCTATCAGCTTCCAATCGTCTTTTAAGTCAGGGCGACCGAGGAAAGCCCGCCGGTATTTCGCACCATGAGGACCTACCACCGCGGGAACACCCAGTCTATTGAATCCCGTGGCGATTGAAGCTGCCTTCTGTGACATTGCCCCCCATGCAACACCACATGCACCCACGCGACTTAAGATGTAATCTGCTATTTCCTCGTAATTCCCTCGCAGAGGTCTCCCTGCGAATATACTCGCTACTTTTATTGCCGCATCATGTATGTGCGCATTGGAAACACAAGAACCTATGTTGAGAACACCACCGGCGTCAAATCTGCCGTGATGCTGCTCGTACACCGTCTTCCCTTCTTCATCCTTCCAGAGCGCACAATCAATCGCCATGCACCCCGTCAGCGTAACTATATAATTCCGTTCCGCAAATTCCTTCACGATAAGCCATGCATCCTTAGTCCCGTTAGGGTAATTTCCACAGCCTATCGGGGCAATGATGCCTGGAATAGTTCCTAATACAATAGGAGCACCCACATCCCTTATCTCACTGTCCCAAACCGGTCCCCTTCCTATTCGCATCCGTCCTTTCTCCTCTTTTATCTGCGGATACGCTGCTTTTGTTATCACATCCACTATTGGAATATGCTTCTTGCAAACCTGCTCACATCTGCCACAGCCGACACAGAGGTCGAACAACCCGGCAAGCGGTTCTATATCTCCCGATGCTGCACTTTGATTCGCTTCACCAATACGAAGACCGTTAGGACATGCAAGTGTGCAATTCCCGCATAGTATGCAATCATTTACGTAATACTTGAATTCTTCATCACTGAGAATCAGGTTTAGCCCTTTCCTCTTCTTATCCATTTGAATTACGGTCTTCACTGCTACCTCACCCACCTGCTCAGGATCAAGTATTACGACTCCAGGGACGCGTCCACTCACCAAATCATCCACTATTTTATCCGGATTATCATCAGTCCTATCCACCAGACCATGCATTGCTTTGTCGTTCGTTACTATCAGGGGAGAATGAACGCGCTGACAAAGTTCCAGTATGTCTGCACGGATGCACTGCTCATCTACCACAACGACATCCGCAATTCCCATCCGTATCACACGCAGCTGTCTTCCAAGCGCGGCTGCTATCTTCGCTTTCTTGTACACTCGCGTGGTGTCAATGGACGTGCAGCAGATTCCTGCAAGTTCAACCTTGTCTTCAAGTCCGTTTTCCGTTAAGTAGTCGCCTATATCCGCAGCAGGTGGCACATTATGTCCTATAACAAGTACAACAGGTTTAGTCGTGTCTATTGTCCCTATACCTACGTCCACCAGCGGAACATCTGGTCCCCCTCCTTCATAACTCGTGGGCATTCCATAACATGCAATCTGAATGATATCGGCAGCTTCTTTGCCCAGCGAATCCAGCATACCCATGTGGAGCGCTTTCGACTCGAAGTCCATGTACGAGCCCTCCTGACCTGTATGAAGTGCGTCTGCTAACTGAACTATCTGCTCCTCGATGTAATCGAAGACTTTCTCGTAATCTCTTATCGTCTTTGGTTTTATACCACATACCAATCTCGTAAGCGGCGCTTCCACGTCCACCTCCGGTCCGAAATCTATTGGGACATCACCGCCAAACTTCTTTATCATTTCATGAAGCATGTGCCTTCCATGTCCACAATGCGCACTACATCCCACCAAACAAGCAAGCAGAACGATTCTCCCGTGTTGCGCATCCATCCTTATTCCACATGCTCCTTTTTTGTTCCCTGTAAGGTCACATTTACCATACGTGCAAAGACAGCACATGTCACATAACGGCGCGTAAAAAGGCTTGTATCGGTTCAAAAGCAGGAAGTCCCAGTTTCGAAGCGTTGCTATCCCCGGCATCGGATGTGGACCCATAGGCTCCCATTCTTCCTCTTCTTCTACTATCTCCCCTATGCTTATCCGCACATTTTTCAGGTCAGAGATGTTGAAAATCCCTCCCTTTTTTAGCTCTTCCATTTCCCTTTATACCTTTTGTTATCTGGAATTTAAAGGTTTACTATTTTCTTTTTCAATCACATCCTTAAACATCGGATAATGTCAAGTTTTTACCAATCATAATCATATACTCTTATCCATTCATAAAATTCATCGCCCTCCGCGGCAAAATAAGTCCGAAGCCGCATCTCAAACCATCCGACATCTTTGCACACCTCCTTTATCTCCTCCAAATCTTCATCCGAGATAAAACCTTCATTCCTGATAAACGTAAAGAAATCGGAGATAGCTCTAAGAAACGATTTGATATCGGACATTCTGGGATTCAAAAACTTCCTGATATACCAATTACCCAAAAATGTCCTGATTGTATCACCAGAAACTTCCAGAATACTCAATACATCGTCATAGACAAATAGATAATCCATTACAAAGTAAGCTGCCAGGTCAGCTCGCTTGCCCGCAGTGCTCTCTTTTAGTCCTTTGCCCTTCAAATACTCATAAAACTGATCGAAAATTATTTTTGACCTCTTCCACTGTTTGTCATACTCCTCTTCTGAATTATCTTCCTTGATGCATTCGAAATGTTCGCTCTTTATCTTTTTCATCTTATCCCTTATCCCGCAAACTTATTCATTTTTATCTTCAGATGTATATAAATAACTTTTTCTCAACGCCCCCTCAGCTCCTCTATTTCCAATAAAAATTCATCAGCTCGTTTGCTCAATCTCATCGCCTGTTCACTCATCTTTCGGAGCGTGTTGATGGAACCAGCGATCAGTAGCCTTAGGATATGATAGTTCTCCTCCCAGGTTAAGATTCCCTTGAGTTTTTTCTTCTCTATTTCGTGATACCATTCATCATGTTTCCAGACGAGAATCGCACCTAAAATGCTTACCGCCTCCTCTACTTTCAGGTCTTCCAATCGTGCGAGCTTGAATGGAAGTTCCGCAAGGATGAAGCCCAATGGATTACTGACGACAGGTAATTCATCCAGCGATAAATGAACGTGCTTCATGATAGCAGGCAAAGCAATGAAGAGTTCCGATGTCTTCACGTGTCCGCCGAAGTACGCGATAAGCGCACCCTTGGGTGTCATCATGTAAATCTCAGCGCCTCTCTTTCCTTCGCCAACTTTCTGGATTATATATGCCGCTTCGAGCTCAGGAAGCTTCCTCAGAACTGTTGGATACGGAACGGAAGCACCCTTCGATATGGCATACTTGCTGGACGGTCCTTTTTTCATGAGAAATTCAAGAACAGCCCCGATGTGTTCGTATTTCGACATCCTTGTTCATTATAAAGTCGGCCATGCATGATCGCCCTCGAACAGCTCCTCACGAATTCGCTCTTTTTCCTCCTCCGTGTAATCGTCATTGTGCCGAACTTCATTATACCGATGCATCTTTTCCCTCAGTTCTGGTTTCAACCGTTTCATTTCCTCTTTTAGCTCTTTAAACGCTCCCCGCTCCACCAGTTTGTGCTCGCGGAGAAACTTGTAGAACTCCGACAACGCAACATATACACCGTCAAAAATCTCGTCGTCAATGTCTCCAGTCTTGAATATGAATTTGTGCATAATACGTTTAAAATGATCAATTATTACGTCTATATCGTCGTACAGGAAGTAGCCATCGTCATAAGCATCAAAAACAAGATCGAAGATGTACCAGAGACTGAACAGGATGTCATACCTCTCGCCTGCACTGTATTTTGGATTCTGCAATAGATATCTTCTAAAAGCATCCATTCTTGATTGGTTGTAATCAACCACAAACTTTTCATATTCGTCCCATTCATCGTCCTCTTCCTCCAAATCATTGAGCTTCTCGTAATCCACTTCTCGTAATAAATAATCGTCCCAATTATGCATCTTTTTGCTCTTTATCAGCGTTTTATAGATTTCGTAATTGGTCTTCGCAATCTCATCATTTTTATCCAGTTCAACTGCTTTCTTCAAGGCTTTCCCTGCTTCCTCTATATTTCCTCGAACCATCTCCAGCCAGCCCATGTTCGAGTAGAATTTACAGTTTGGTTTCGAGACCGACTCGATAGCCCTCTGTTGAAACTCAATTGCCTTGTCTGTATCGTTCAAACAGGCGTAACAATGAGCAATGCTGTCATACACCCATGGTTTCTTCTTATCTTTCTCGATTTCCAGCAGTTGGTTGTAGTATTCCAGTGCGAGTTCAAACCGGAGGTAATATTCTATGAACTCGCAAGTTTTGTAATACGCATCTATCAAATCACTGCGCGAAAAATGCTCCCGTAGCGATTGCAGACCCCTGTCTATGTATCCCTTACCGGCTTCGTCATTCCCGTTCTTTATATTTTCTGACCCCAAATCGAACAATGCGGGGTAATATTCCGGGCACTCCTCGACGATTTCCTCTAACCATCCGATCTTCTCTTCTCCCACTACCGGTCCCCGTAATAGCGGCATTCTATTGGTTGAGACCATATCTATATAATCTAACTCCGCCGCCATCCACGCATCCGTATCCTCAATTTTTCGCTTCTTTTTTGGTTTTGGCATCTTCTCCCCTCCATTCCTATTTATATTCTGTGCAACTTCTTAATCGTAATATCTATCGGTCTTTTAATTTTTAACCTTTTCGATTTTACTTTATTTTTTTGTGAACGATTTGCCCTGATGTATTCGTATTTCGGCATCTTTATGACATGTTATAGTCACTATTGGATATGAACACAAAAGAATATATTTATCATGCTATGCCGGGTAAGAAGAGATGAAAAATAGAAATGGAGGAATGGACACCGAAAAAGATAGAAGAACTTTTTGAACTTGACATCCATGAACTTGGGGAGCTGGCAGATTCCATCAATCGAAGGAACGGAAACATCGTAACGTTCGTCATTAACAGGCATATAAACTACACGAATATATGCGTTTCAAGATGTCCTCTTTGCGCTTTCTACCGGGATGCGGGAAATAGCGATGCGTATTTTATGAGTATTAAGGAGGTGCTGGAAAAAGTTGCAGAAGCGATAAAAGCGGGTGCTACGGAGCTTCATATCGTCGGCTCACTCAATCCGGAAATGAACCTGGAATACTTCGAGGCGCTTTTCGGGCAGATAAAGAGGAGATTCCCAGACGTGATTATCAAAGCGTTGACCGCAACTGAAATACACTTCCTTTCGCAGGTCGAGGGAATAAGTATTGAAGAACTACTCTCGCGGTTGAAGGATGTCGGACTGTGCGCAATGCCAGGAGGTGGAGCGGAGATTCTGGCTAATGAGATACGAGAAGTTATCTGCCCGAACAAGGTAAAAGCGGAAGAATGGCTCAGGATAATGGAAATAGCCCATAGTATCGGGATAAAAAGCAATGCCACGATGCTCTTCGGGCATATTGAAAAACCAGAACACCGCGCTATACACCTGTACAAGCTCTGGAAGTTACAGAAAAAAACAGGTGGTTTTGTCTCCTTCATCCCTCTTCTTTTCTATCCGGAGAACACCGAACTCAACGCGTTGGGGCTTGTCGAAGAGAAGACGAATCTTGTGGACGTGCTCAAAACGATTGCAGTTTCAAGAATAGTGCTACGGAATTTTAAGAGCATACGGGCTTACTGGGTTGCACTGGGCGAGAAACTTGCTCAGGTTGCTTTGAATTATGGTGCGAACGACCTGGATGGAACGCTTATGGAGGAGAAGATAACACATGCGGCTGGTGCAAGAACGCCACCTATGCTCCCGATAAACAAGATTCTGCGTCTTGTGAGGGGTGCTAACAAAATACCTGCGGAACGCGATACTTTTTATAATATCCTGAGGGTGTACTCATGAGCGTCAGAATAGGTAAATTCGGGTTCGCGAATAACTTCTTACCCTATTACTGGCTTGAGCGGAATGGAGTGAGAGCAATTGAAGCATCGCCAAGAAAACTTGCAGAGATGATTGAAGAGAGGGAAATAGATTTCGCACCTGTCCCTTCGTTCTATTATTTGAAAAATAAGGATAAGTTGAGAAGCTATGATTTCTGTGTCGCATCGAGGAATATGGTTTTGAGTGTTGTTCTCGTTTCAGAATGGAAAATGCTTGACGACGATAACGGATATATCGCAGTAACAGAACAGACATTAACATCGGTAAATCTACTTAAAATCATTTTGAGTGAGCGAGGGCTGAAAAGCAGGGTTGTACTTGTGAAAGAAAGTAAAGCAAGCGAGTTACTTAAGCACTGCACTCATGCACTCGTTATTGGTGATGAAGCAATAAAGGCGAGGATGAGCTATCGCGTTGTTATGGATTTGGGGGAGGAATGGCATAAATTAACAGGTTATCCAATGGTTTTCGGTATTTCCGCATCGCCGAAAGGAAAGGATATGAGCGAAGTAAATAAGGCAGTTATGGAATCGGTGGAGTGGGGAAAGGCGAATATTGACGTGGTCGTGGCGGAAGCGGAGAAGAAGTTCGGAATGTCAAAGGAATTCCTTAAAGAGTATTTTAAATCGCTTACATACCGGATAGGTGTGAAAGAGAGGAAAGGGCTTGAGCTGTTCGAGGAGAAATGCCATGAATACGGATTACTCTGAATGGGAGGAATATGTGGAACGGAATTTAAGAGGAGCGGATTTGAGTTTTAAAGAGGCGCTGCACCTATTCAACCTGCCTTTGCCGGTTACTGGTAGAATTGCAGATGAAATAAGGAGGAGCCGGTGTGGAGAGCTTGTGACATTCGTTATTGACAGGAACATAAGCTACACAAACCGGTGCGTATCGAGATGCAAATTCTGCGCTTTTTACGCTAAAAGTAAAAGAGAAAGCTATGTTTTGAGTAAAGAAGATATTCTGAGGAAGGTGGAGGAAACAGTTGAACTTGGAGGGACACAAATTCTCATTCAAGGTGGACTTAACCCGGAAATCGGCATTGAATGGTTTGAAGATTTGTTTTTCGTTATAAAACGTGAATTTCCCGCTGTCCAGCTTCACAGCCTGTCTCCACCAGAGATATATTTCATTGCGAAGAATGAAGGGATGAGCATAAGAGAAACGCTGGAAAGGTTGAGAGAAGCGGGGCTTGATTCTCTACCGGGTGGCGGTGCGGAGATTCTGAGCGATAGAGTGCGAATGGCTATCAGTCCTGACAAGGTAAGCGCAGACGACTGGATTAAAGTAATGGAGACTGCACACGGGCTGGGAATGAAAACAACGGCAACCATGATGTTCGGGCATATAGAACAAAGCGAAGACATCGTAGAACATCTTTTCAGGATACGCGATTTGCAGAAGAAAACGAGAGGCTTCACTGCGTTCATCCCGTGGACATTTCAACCGAAGAACACGGAACTCCATGCGATTATAAAAGAGCCGGTATCGGTAACGCGATATTTGCAGGTGTTAGCGATTTCGAGGATTATTTTGCATCCTGTAAGGAACATACAGGCTTCGTGGCTCACGCAGGACTTTGAAGTGGGTAAGCTTGCGCTATTTTTTGGTGCGAACGACTTCGGCGGGACGATACTGGAGGAGAACGTGGTAACTGCAGCGGGGAAGGAGTATAAACCGGCAAAGGCGGAGGAGATCGTTAAAGCGGTGAAATCGGTTGGCAGACCTGTGGCGCAGAGGGATACGGGATATGAGGTATTGTAACCCCCAGATTACACATAAGCCCTTTCAGGGCTTGCGGGGACATGGGGCAGAGCCCCATAATTTTCACGAGAAATTGTAAAGATAAAAGGGTCAGAAATTTTATAATTATAATCCTTTGAATCGTAACAGAAATAAGGCAAAAGTGACAAAATTACGCTATGAACAGGGAACAATAGTGGTAAAGAGCAATTTCAAGCTTCTCTATGATTTCCGTATAGGTTCTTGTAGCTTTTGTAGGCGGTTCTGATTCAAAAGCGGTAGCATTTTTGAAATACTCAAAAAGCCCGCCATTGAAACAATCGAAGACGGTAAAATGTGTTTTGCTAATTTCATCGCATAGTCTTGTGCCCCTGCCTAACATCTGCTCCCATAATATTCTTGACTTCACAGGGCGGAGAAATACAGGAATTCAAGCGCAGGTATGTCCACGCCAGTGGTCAAATTCTCGTTCATCTTCTAACGTATCCAATGATTCTACTCCCTTTCCGTTTTTCTAATATCCTGAAACCAAAAAACCTTGCCATTTGTAGAATAAATGAATGGGACTCGAAGCCCATCGAAATCAAATGTAGAATATTCACCTGCCCCAATACATTTTCACTTTTTGCGACCCTCTTTTTGACGTATGTATTCCTGAATATCCGGCGGTAGAGACCGTATGTCAACGATCATCTCATCCTCCATCACAAGATTGGAAAGTGGATTGCTTTCCTGCATGTGGGTTGTGGAAAACTCCTTATCCCAGTATCCCATTTTGAACATATCACGGATCACCTTTGCTTTCTGTGAGACAGTACTTTTGGATGTCCCGAAGTAATCGGAGATGTCTGCAGTGCCAACGTAAGGCTCAAAATTCGGATCAAAGAGGAAGTTGATGCTGCCCAGGGCATGGATTATTGCCGCAGCCCAGATTTCCATCCGACCTGAAAGGAAAGGCACATTTCTCTTCCGTGACATTTTTCGTATAAGTTTCTCGCATAACTGCTTGTAATCTTCATCCAAATACACATCACAAAATCTTGCTGTCATCGCAATAAGTTTTTGCATCCTTTGCTCGATGAGGTCTTTATCTCTCATGGTTCTTACCTCCTGTTAGTTGCTATCCTATTATTGTGAGTACTATATTATATAACTTTAGTATAGTCAAATATCCAAACCCATAAACATTGAGATAGAACCTTTTTATATCCTCACCTAAAATACTAAACCAAACAATGATTATAGCACATACACCAGATGCAGATGACGCATTCATGTTCTACGGAATGCTAAGCGGTAAAATCACCGCCAATTTTGAAATAAAACAAGTAGTTGAAGACATAGAAACGCTGAACAAAAGAGCTTTTAGAGGTGAGTTAGACGTCACAGCGCTCTCAGCCCACGCTTATGCTTTTCTTCATTCTCAATATCGGATTTTGTCTGCCGGTGCAAGTGTAGGAGGCGGGTATGGTCCGGTAGTCGTTGCGAACAGGGAGATGGATCCGGAAAGGAAGAGTATTGCCGTGCCCGGGAAATACACCACTGCGAACCTGCTGCTAAAGCTGGCGGTTGATGACTTCCAGCCGGTTGAAATGCGATTTGACGAGATTATCCCCGCAGTGAAGCGAGGGGACGTGGATGCGGGCTTGGTAATCCACGAAGGTCAGATAACTTACACACAGCACGGTCTTGTAAAAATCCTTGATTTGTGGGACTGGTGGCATGAGAAGACAAAACTGCCTTTGCCTCTTGGCATTAACGCCATAAAACGGGATATTCCTGAAGGGGCGCAACGTGAATTTCTTGTGCTTATGCGAGAAAGCGTGCAGTATGCGCTGGGTAACGTCGAAGAAGCGATGCTGTATGCAATGAAATATTCAAGAGGTGCGGATAAAGAGCTGGTCAAGAAATTCGCACTGATGTACGTGAATAAATACACGTATGAAATGCCCGAAGAAGTTGTAAAAGCACACGATGAACTCTACCGAATGGCGGAAAGGAAAGGATTTTTTGCGATGCCACCCTTAGACATCCTTTTTCCTTAGCATATATTCATACAAGAAAAAATAAATCCGTGTAAATCCGCGTCTTAAATAGAAGGAAGCTATATTTTATACACAAAAATAAGGCAAATAGACTATTTAAAACTTTCCGGGCTCGATTACGAAGACGGGGTTCTTGATTTAATGCCCATGCAGAATTTAACATGCAATTTGAGCCTGCACGATTTAGCAGAGCTGTTTATTGCTCCTTACCGGCTGGGATTGACCGCAACTTATGAACGAGAAGATGGACGCCATAAAGACTTCGAAAGACTGATTGGTGGGAAGGTATATGAGATAGGTATAGATAAACTGAGCGGTACCCCATATTACCTTCAGATTCTGCTTTATGTTTCCAAATGGCCATTCAACAGTCTCCTTACGCTTTTTGTACTCCTCTTTACCTGCCTCCGACCGCATCTTAGCTGCCATCCTACGGCGTTCGCCCTCGTAGCCGTCACTGGTGATTACCCTTGTTTTTCCTTCACCAGCGCACTCCGATGAGTATCCCTCC
>JAODGF010000170.1:8956-9111 GCA_025464645.1 Methanosarcinales archaeon | reverse complement strand
GCGGAAGAGAGAAAGGCATTTAAACTGCTGTGGGAAAAGACAAGGGAAAAGGCATTGTACAAGCCGATGAACCGCGTATTCGAGATCGCACCACCAGAAAAAGTAAGTATCCTGGCGATTGCTCACGGCAGCACAAGCGAAAGCTGGTGCGCTCC
>JAODGF010000170.1:0-8758 GCA_025464645.1 Methanosarcinales archaeon | reverse complement strand
GGTCTCGTTCAGGTAAATACCACAGCGGAAATTGCTCTTACCAGCGCAATGGATAATCATTCGTTAATCGCGCAAATACTCACTGACAGAGCAGCGAAATTAAGTGTAAATGCAACCAATGAGACCGTTGTGATCGTTGCACACGGCACGTCTAAGAACGAAACACTGTTTGCAGGCTGGAACGCAAGTTCAGCATCGCTTGCCAAGAAGGTGAAATTGATGCTGAGACACAGCAAAGGTGTTAATATCAATGACGTGAGGTATTCGTTCGTTAATGTAAATGCGACTCTGCATCCCGAACTCGCACTCAGAACGGCAGTGGAAGACGTTTCTACGACCTCCAACCCCATTGTCGTTCCTCTGTTTATCAGTGAGGGCTACTGGACAAACACAAAGATTCCCAAGCTGCTGACGAACCTCAGTTATGCATACCCGGCGAGAGGTGAGAGAGCGCTAACGCCTCACGACAACGTTCCAAACTGGATAGAAGTCACCGCATACAAAGAGTTCACAGAGGAGTTCGGATACCCGGCGGTTCAGATATACGATGGCGAGAAGTTGGTGGACATAACAATAGAGGATGTAGGGAAATATCACGGTGAGGGTGAGATAGAGATATGCCCATGTGTAGCGTTTGCATTCAGGTCAACGCTGCGAGCTTTTTCTGAAGAGGAACTATGGGACGGCATTCCGCACAGAAGTGACGTGAAAATCATCAGCGCAAATCCTTCTGACGGGCACAGGATGACCTTTGAATACATACTGAATTCGACTGATGACGTGGTGATTCAGTCGCCAACGGACATAATAAACGTCACTGCTGATAACTATGTTTATACATTTATAAACAAAACCACAAACGAGTCGGTCACGCTCCGTGTGCAGGAAGACATATTCCCTGAACGATTCTTTGAGCTGAGGACGAAGAAGAAGCTGGGGACTGCAACACCGGAAGAGAAAAAGGCGCTTAAGTTGCTCTGGAAAAAGTTGTTGGAAAAGGCGATGTACAAACCACTGGACCGCGTTTTCGAGGAAGTGTGAGTAAGTGGCAAAAACCAGATAGGGGCAGGTGTCTATATAACATGGGCATCTGTTCTTTGTTTTTTTCTTTTTTATTTTTTATTTTAGTTAGATTGGATTGAATGTTTTCTAAATGAATAAAATCCAAGTTGGAAGGCGTATGGATAAAAATAACACGAGAAAATGGTTAAAATCACATCATGATACGCTGTTCCCGTTTTTTCATTATCTTAAAAGGGAGAGTATTAAATGGCTGTTCGATAGATTAGAGCAAAAAGGAGCTGAAAAGGGTGCGTTATATGTTCACATACCCTTCTGCACTGGCAAATGCACTTTTTGCATTCTTACAAAGGAGTCCCCTTCCCATACAACGAAATACGTGAACTCGGTTCTGGAGGAAGCGAAGGAGTGGAGCGATTACTTTTCACCCGTAGAGACCATATATGTAGGTGGTGGTACTCCCACATCTCTTTCTTCAGAAGAACTCAAGTTATTATTTAACGGACTGGGAGAAACATTCCAGATAGAGAAAGATGCAGAAATCAGTATTGAAACAACAGCAAGCGAACTCACAGAAGCTAAAATGAACCTGCTTGTGGAATTGGGTGTCAATCGCCTTAGCGTGGGTGTTCAGACTTTCAATCCGGGTTTAAGAAAAGTGCTGGGAAGAAGAGGCGGTGGTAAAGAAGTGATCAAGAAATTAAATAGGGCAAGAGAGGTTTTTCCACTTCTTACGATAGATATTCTGTATGATCTGCCAGGGCAAGGGAAGAGAGATGTAATTGCGGATTTGCAAAAAGCAGTGGGAATAGGAATTGATGGAATATCGCTTTATCCGTTGATATACAGTCCTAAGACAGCAATAGGCAGGCAATTCGAGCAACCTCCGGTCGAAACGGCAATGGACATTTTTGAAAGTGCAAAGAGCTTTCTGGAAGATAATGGATACAACCACATAAATATCAATCATTTCTCATATGGACGGGATAAGTTCCGCTATTCCACTTATTTCAATAGCCTAGGGAATGTTCTCGGTTTAGGTGCTGGTGCAACGGGCTTTTTGGCTGACTGCTTCGTGAAGCATCAATCTACAAGTAAAAAATACATCCGAGATAGAGCAGGAATCGTTTTTAATATGCCAGAGAAAGTCGTTCCCGTACTCTGGTGCGTATCGCAAGTTCAATACGGAAGAATAGATATTGAAATGCCGAAGAGAAGGTGGGACTTTGATCCTCTTGATGTATTTGCCAGAACCATTAATAAATGCATGGATAGAAGGGAGATGATAATCAGGGGGAATGTAATCGAACTTACCACGGAAGGCATGTTCTGGGCAAATACGATTGGTGCCGAGATGGCGGTGGAATATTTATATGGGGGTAAAGGAGAACTTCTGAGTCTGGAAGATAAGAAATCTAAAATTGCGAAGGAGATTATGCTTAAGAAGATAAGAAGCACGTATCGAGATTATAGGTTTTTGTCTTAAATCCTAACTTTTTTAGGTTTCTTTAACAAAACCGAATATTTTTAGGGTAGGATTTTTGTATTCCTAACTTTATAATAGAGATGAGGAATAAAAAATGAAACTATTAAGCGAAGTGGAACCCGAGGTAAAGGTAGGGGTAAAGAAAATAGAAGGCGGCTTAGAAGTCAAGGGGCATCTGGAGGAATTGGGCATTTCAAAGGGAACCGAGCTTACGGTGATAGCTACGGAACCCGTGCATATTCATGTGGGACCTATCGCTTTAAAAACAGCAGGAAGAGAGGCAGTTATAGCTCGCGGATGGGCAGATAAGGTGTACGTGGATAAGGAAGGCAAGACACTTCCTCTTTTAAGACTTGAGGCAGGGGAGAAAGGAACAGTCAAAACAATTGAAGGCGGAAAGGTCTTTGTAGATTGGTTCTCAAGTCTTGGAATCGAAGAAGGAAAGGAGATAGAGTTTCTGCGTCATCTTCCTGATGACACTTTAGTATTGAAAATAGACGATAAGGAGCTACCGATGGGCGAGGGTCAAGCATCGAAGGTGCTGGTAGAAAAGGATGGAAAATCAATCCAAGTTAATTACCTTGCGGAGGGCGAGCACGCGAAGATAAGCAAGATAATCGGTGGAACCGGGCTTAAGGGTAAATTTGAGCAGATGGGCGTAGCGGAGGGCAAAGAGATAACAATGGTCAGGAAGGAGATGCCTGCGCCCGTTCCAAAAAAGGGAGCTTACGTGCTTGCGAAAATCGGTGAGCAGTTGGTGACCATCGGGCACGGTCTCGCAGAAAAGGTATGGGTAGAATGAGGTGAAATAGAGGAGTGAGGATATGGCAATGGCAGAAGGGAAGCGGACTTTTTTAGACAATGATTACAGTGATGCAATGCCGCTAAGCCGGCTAAGACCCGGTGAACTGGGGAGGGTTATGGTAATCGGGGGAGGTCATGGCATTCGCCAAAAACTTTTTCTCCGTGGTTTATTTGAGGGCAGTGTTGTCCGCATGATTTCCTGTTATGGACCTGTTACCGTAGAGGTAGATAGAAACACGGTGTCCATAGGTCGCGGGATGGCGCAAAAGATTATTGTAAGGAGGATGTGAGAGTAATGGAGAAGAAATTGAGTGAAATGGATTTTGACGAAGAAGGAACGGTGAAAGAGATAGAGGAGACCTTAAGGAAGCAAGTAGCAGGTATGGGCATCAGGGAAGGAAAGAATATAAGGATGGCAACGAAGCAGCCTATAAAAGGACCTGTGGTGGTTGAAGTGGACGAGTCGTTAACCTCTTTGGGGTTGGGCGTAGCGAAAAAGATAGTGGTAGAAGTAGGATGAGGAGGTGAGAGTAGAGAAAATGAAAATCTTATTGATGGGACATCCAAACGTGGGCAAAAGCGTTTTCTTCAACCGGCTCACGGGAGCAAAAGTGCTTGAGTCAAATTATCCGGGAACGACAGTGGACTTCACGAAGGGATGGATGCGTTTTGGCGGTGAGGATGTCGAACTGATAGACGTGCCAGGGGCATTTTCATTAGAGCCGAAGGACCGGGCAGAAGAAGTAGCGGTGAAGATACTGGAGGAGAATCGGGATTCGGTGGTCATCTGTGTGCTCGACGCATCGAAAGTAGAGCGAGGTCTTTATTTAGCTCTGGAAATCATTGAACGCGGTTATCCGGTTGTAGTTGCATTAAACATGTGGGATGTCGCAGAGGACAAGAACATAAGAATAGACGCGGAAAAACTGGAGCGGATTTTAGGTGTGCCCGTAGTGCCCACGATAGCGATAAGTGGAGAAGGCTTCAAGGAGCTCGTTTCTAAGATAAAAGAAGCAGCACCTGTGAAGATAGAAAAGATTATAGAAAACGCAGGAGGTGTTGAAAGTGCCGCTGTCAGTGGATGAGCGCTGGAATTTAATAGAGAAGATATCGAAGCAGACGGTGGAGTTTGGTGCACGTAAACATACATTGAAGGACGCAATCGCGGAACTCACCGTTAAGCCGCTGACTGGAATACCAGTAGCAATTGCGGTTCTGTACGGCTTCTGGTCTTTCTTCATCGATTTCGCAGGCACATTATTCACTGATGGCTTCATGGTCCGGCTATTCGATGAGCACTGGCTGCCGTGGCTGCAGTCGGTTTTCCCCGGCGGGTTAGGAAATCCGTTCTATGCACTCTTGGTAGATGCGGGACACATGGAGAATGGAGTGCTTGTAGCATCGGACAATTGCCTTGAGTCTTTTGGCGTGCTCACCAGCGGTTTCTTCGTGCCTTTTGGCGTGGTCCTGTGGGCAGTACTGGCGTTTTATCTGATGTTTGCACTATTGGAAGACGTGGGCTATCTGCCAAGACTGGCTGTTCTCGTTGATACTGTGCTACACAAAATAGGCTTGCACGGGTATGCCATCGTGCCAACGTTCCTTGCTCTGGGCTGCAATGTTCCAGGTGTGACGGCAACGAGACCTTTGGAAACGAGGAAACAGAGATTCATGATGATTACGCTGTTGAGTGTGTTTGTGCCCTGTGGAGCGCAGATAGGGATAATGCAGGATTTAGTCCCGGAGCTGATGGGCTGGATCTTCCTGACTTTAGTTATAGGTTATCTGGGCTTCGGGTTCATCCTGAACAAAATCGTCGCTGGGAAGTCGCCAGAGATTATAATGGATGTGCCGCCATACCGGATGCCGATGCTGAAAAACATCGTCAGTAAGCTGTGGATAAGGACATCGCGTTTCCTGCTGGTTGCAGTGCCTTTCGTTCTGTTAGGGTGTCTGATAGTGGGACTTATGTATCTGACGGGAGCGATGGATTGGTTAGCCACAGTATTGGGTCCATTTTTGATGAGCTGGTTCGGAGTGCCAGGGGAGACAGTGGCGCCGTTGATCGCGGGCTTTCTGAGGAAGGACTTAGCAGTTGGGATGCTCGGCGGTCTTATGGAACAGGGGATAATGACTACTTTCCAGGTGTTCACATCCGTGGTTCTGCTTTGTATCTATTTCCCGTGCTTAGCGACGTTTGCGCTGATGCTGAAGGAAGAGAACTGGAAGGAATTCCTTGGCAGTATCGCTTCGCTTATAGCGATGGTCCTCGTCTATGGCGGCTTGATACATTTAGTAGGGATTATGCTGGGGGTGGCATAAAAGATGAACGAATTAGAAGAGAAATTCGGGCAGATATATTTCGCGGTTTTAGGTGCAGTGGGATTAGCGTTTGGAGCTGCGGAACTGATTGCAAGTGCGGGTGAGGGATTTACATGGGGGATTCTGGATTCCTCCGGTGCAGCCGACCCGACGTTCCTGCCGTGGAGGGCAATAATCCTCCTGTCTGCGGGTTTCTTTTACCTGAGCAGCGTGAAAGATTTCGCAGAGATACATCAATTGGCGAAGGCAGTGCTGGGGAGCATAATGATATGGATCGTGGCGGGAATGGCGATATGGTCGCGGATAGCGAGTTCTATTCCGGGAGAAGAGACGTGGTTCAACAGCTTAGAAGGCTTTTTAGCGAGTTATGCACCGCCTTATTGCCCAGAGATGTTTTTACTGCCGTTCTCGCTGGTGATTGTGTATTATATCTTGAAGGAGAAGGAGGCGGAGAGATGAAAAATGAAAAGAGCAAAGTGCAAAGTGGGAAATTGCCATTAAAAGCAGTAGCAATCGCAGCATTGGTTTTACTGGCATTATCCACAGCGGTTGTTTCCGTTGATGCGCACATGCCTGGTGCAAGAGCACCACCGGAGTTCGAGTTAAAGCCCATTGTAATAAATGACGGTGGGACGGAAGTAGAGATAACGATAGACGATGTAGCGAACTATCATGCATCACAGGTGAATAAAGAGCCACAGATATGTGTGTGTCTGGTTTGCGCATTCAGAGCGACAAAACTTGGTATATCAGAAATATGGGGCGAGGAGATACCTTCAAGGGATGACATCCGAATAATCAGTAGGTTACCCACGCTCGGTTCCAGGGATTGTTTCCGATACGTAACTGGAACAGGACCAGAGATAGAGACGAGAACGAAAGGCGAGTATAAGATAGTTCTGTCTGATGGGACTGAAGTGACAAACATGACAAATAAGAACCAGAAGAAGCTGTCAAAGGGCAATAGCCTGGATAATTTCAGGTTCGAGATTTGCCGGAAATCCACAGGTGAATGTTTTGAGGTGGTGCTCAAGGAGGGAGTGTTCCCGGATGGTTTCTTTGAACTTCGTAAGAAAGTGAAGTTCGACCCAAAGAACGCAACAAGTGAAGAAGGAGCGCTATTCAAGTCAGAGTGGGAAGATACGAGGGATAAGTTCTTGACGCTACCGGACTGGAAGCTTTTTGAGGGCATTGAAGAACCAGAGGAAGAAGAGCTGGACGTTGTGGGAGGAGCGATATTCTTCTCGATACTGGTGATAGGGCTTGGTTTACTGCTGGGTCTGTCTCTCAGGGGAAAAGCACGTTAAAACTCCAAAGTGGAGGGATACTTTCCCTCTTTTTCTTTTTTTATCAAAAAATATCTCAAGTCAGCGCTGCAAAGGAATAACATGACCACAACCGGGGAACTTCTACGCCGGATTGAGAAAGGAGGCACGTTAGACGAGCTTGCTGCGGAGTTCGGTATGGGAAAATCCGTACTTATGGCGAGAATAGAATTCATGCTGCGTGCTGGTTATCTCTACGAAATCAGTTCGAGAGAAGGTCAAGGATGCATGGGATGTCCAATGTGTGAAATGTGCAGTGTGCCTGGAAGTGGGAAGATGAAGACGTACGTGCTGACGGAGAAGGGTAGAAAATATAGGTAATACATTTGGCGCTTCGCAAAAGAATTTTGATTTTGGCGCTGGCGTTTTGTGTAATCACCGATTTTGCCGCAGCGTTCGCAATGCGTGAGATAAGCATGAAAGCGGGGATGGAAACGCTTATAATCGCTTTGTTCGTGCTTTTAGGTGTTAAAGTTGCTTAGATGGTCTCTGCATGGGTGAGTTGAGTAATTATAGTCATTCCGAAAATGAAAAAAGCAAAAACACTTTTTTCTTTAAAACTTTTAAGGAATGAATAGTATTTCATCATAGAAAGATGGCAGAGAGTTTATGTGATGATGAATGAAACCAACTTTACCGAAAAAGTATTGAAAGCGTTTAAGGACATAATTAAGGAAATAGAAAAGGGTTCATCAGAGCTTGAGGTCAGAAGAACGTTTGATGAATTATTTTTAAGGTCGGTTTTGGGATACGAAAGAAGGGACATCAAATGGGAGAAGAAAAGGGCGGATTTAACAATTGTAGATGAAAATGATTTTGGTGTTGTAAAGATAGAGACGAAAAGACCCACTGAGGAGATAGATAAAGCGGAATATGTGGAACAGGCGTTTAAATACGAAGAAGAAACCACGAAATACATAGGCTTGACAAACTTCATGAGATTAAAGATTTGGGAAATCAGGAGGGCAGAAAGCGAGTTAAGGGTTGATGTTGATTTCTTCAGAATTCTGGAGCAAAAAAGGTCAGTAGAGCAATTATCAAGCGAAGAGAAGACGCAGATTTTGTTTCTCAGTAATTTAGCGAAGGAGTCGCTTTTTGACACCAGCAGGTATGAACGATTTGACGAGACCTATGCGAGGATAGACATAACAAAGGAAGCGGGATTCAGGAAACTCCTTGACAGGCTGAATTACATTGCAAACGATTTGCTTCTTGGCTATACTTTGCGGACTTTTGATGAATACAAAGAGGGTTACGGTAAATATCAAGCGGAATTGAGCAGAGTTGAAAACGAGCTGCGGAACAGCGAAGAGGGAAGTGAGTTGAGCTATGGATTGCTAAAATACAGGCAGAAGTTGGAAGAAGAATATAAGAAATACAAATCATTTTCGGGGTTCTGGCTGTGGAAAGAGTATTCAGGGAAGAAAGATATTCTGGATGAGGAAGTGAAGGAGATATTCTGCAAGGAAAGCATTTACGTACTGCTGAACAAACTTCTGTTCATCAGAATCGGGGAGGATAAGAATTTATTGCCGAAGAACATTTCCAACGGCGGCATAGAGGTTTTGAGGGAAAGGACGATACACGAAGATATTGTTTACAAGCAGGTTCTGGAGTGGGCATTTACCGAGGCGCACCATTTATATCCTCATTTCTACGAGACTGGCATTTTAGACTGGTTCAGAACCGGCGATGGCGAACTGAACCAGCTATTGAACAAAGTTTTATGGATTCTAAACCAGTTTGACTTCGCACACGTGGATAGAGACATATTAGGTAATTTGTATGAGAAATATTTGCC
>JAODGF010000169.1 GCA_025464645.1 Methanosarcinales archaeon | reverse complement strand
ATTGGAACATTTGCTACGAGGTACGTTCACGGTCCGCAGATCAGGAGCTTGTTCGGTGCGGGCATCATAGTTGCCGCGGTTTCCGTTGGTGTAAAGTTATCGGGATTCGTGGATATAGCAACTATATTGATCTTCGGCATGGCAATGGCTATATGTGGAATAATTATGGTTTACTTCGTAAGGGGGGTGATTGAAGAGAAAGCGATACAATGAAGATAAGAGGAATTATATAAATCAGGATGAAGCTAAACATTATACCATAGAAAATTCCTTTTATTCTTTTAGGAACTATCTCCATTTTCTCTTTGCTATTGGTGAAAAGCCTGAAGATTCCGTAATTTGTTTAATGAATGCCATCGCTTTTAGTATTTTAGAGTTTTACCGTCTGTATTCTCACGGAAGAATAATCAAATCACCTTATCCATCAAACATCTCTCCTTACCAGACTCCATGAGTCTATCCATTTCCGTATTATCGCCACTTTGCCAATTGTAATCGCATTCTTGCTTTTCATTAGCTCGGGGAAGTTAGCAATATCTAAGAAAAGGTCGCCATTAACCAGAATGAAATCCTCGTCAATGAAATCCTTCGCAGCATACAGTGCCGGTGCAGTTCCTTTTATTAATTTGTCTTCATAAAATCTTACGCCTTTTAAATCTATTTCATCCTATAAATACCCTACAACAACTGCTATCTCATCAATCCCGTTCTTCCTCAGCAACTCAATTTGATATTCAATCAGTGGTTTATTGCATATAGGAAGCATTACTTTTGGCTTATAATCCGTTAAAGGTTCCAATCTTTCTCCCTTACCAGCCGCAAGTATTGCTGCTTTCATTAGGTTTTGATTGGCTATGAAACCTCTTCTTCAATCGCGAAGAACACATCCTGCGGTCGCTCTATCTCATAATCTACATTTACAGTCACCAGGAAAGCATCTTCGTGATGGTCGCCCTTCAATTTCCCTTCTGGCGTCTGTTCAGGTAACGTCTGCACCTTCGCCTCGCCAAACGAGCAGAATCCGTGGTCCGAAATTACAATTAACTTGTTATTCTCATCTAAAAACCCCGTATCAAATATAAGTTCTCCAATCTTCTCATCCATGCGCTTATACCACTCAACCACGTAATCCTCACCCCAGTGGAAGTGCTGGATTCGGTCCAGAAGTGTATAAATCGCAATGAGCAAATCTGGCTTCTCAGCTAAAAGTTCTTTTGCCTTCGCCGTAACTCTTTCTAATTCTTCATTCCATTCCTTCTCGTTTGTTGGCAATCCAAAACCTATTGGCTTGAAATTTACACCGAAAGAATAAGGAGGCACAACAAAAGGCACGTTCAATGCTTTTACTTTCTTCCCTTCTCGCTCTAAAACATCCCATATAAAATCTACTTTTATGTCTTCTCGCTTCACTATCTCACCATTAACTACATAGCTTTCATGTTTGTGCTCCTCTAAAAGCTTACCCGAGAACATACCGCACCAAACCGATGCAGATATTGGCTTCTCCTTCAGCGTGATTGTTTTGCTTTTACCTATATCTATCAATCGCTTGAAATTCCTCAACTCGCTCAAATTCGGCGTTATGACTGTCCATGTCGCTGCATCTATCCCTAACACGAAGAACATTCCTTTACCTCCCGGCAACAGCAAGCTCTTTACCTTTCTGCCAGACCCTAAGTTCTTTAAAGCCACCCTTACTCATTTGCCTTTTCGCCTCTTGCCTTTCGCCTCTATCCCCACATCCTCACCCTTCTGCGAATCCAATCCCTCTGACGTTAGAAAGGAGATGTTGCATCCAGAACCACCCCTGCACCTGTATTCTTGCCGTCTTTCACCAGGACGAACCTCCCAAGTTCTGGTATCTCAGCAAATTTCTCTACTACTAACGGCTCCGTTGCAAAAACAATTATTGCCGCATCGTGCTCGTTTATCTCCTCTGGATTTCTCTCCATCACCGCTCCGGTCTCTGAATCTATCTTTTCTTTTATCTCCTTTATCTCACATCTCACTTTTGCAGTGCCACATCTCAACTCCAAAGTTTCTCCTCTTTTCAATTCCTTACCGAGCAAAACAGCTTCTCCTAAAAACTCCTTTGTAGGTTTTGGAGGATTCCCTATCAGTCCCCCAACATCTCCTCTTCTTACTCCTCCATCATTGATAGTAATACCAATACTATCCCCTGCCCTGGCTTCTTCCAACTCTCCTCCGAAAACTTTTATCTCTTCTATTTCCCCTTCGGCGCCCGATGGCTCGAAGACCATTTCATCTCCTCTTCTTAGCATTCCTGATTCCACGCGCCCAGCAATTGTCTTCTCTCCATTAACCTCATAAACATCCTGAACGACAAACCTCGGTGGTTTCTCTCTTCCTTCCTGCGTCACCCCATCCAAAGCCTCTATTAAGGTTGGACCTTCATACCATTCCATCCCTTCGCTCCTGCGGTAAATGTTATCTCCTTCCATCGCCGATGCAGGTATGAACAGCATCTTTTTCGCAGCGTAGCCAAACGAATTTAAAAGCTCGCTTATCTGGCTCTTAACCGTTTCAAACCTCTCCTTTTTATACTCCACGGCGTCCATCTTGTTCACAGCCACAAAAACCTGTTTTATGCCAAGCATTTTGAGCAAGAACATGTGCCTCCTCGTTTGTTCTTGCACGCCTTCTTCCGCAGACACAACCAGAACCGCCACGTCCGCATGCGAAGCTCCTGTGAGCATGTTCTTTATGAACTCCTTATGCCCCGGCACGTCGGTTATCGTGTAGTAGTTCTTCTTGCTCTTAAACATCAAACTCACCGTGTCTATTGTCCTCTCTTCTTTTAGCTCGTCCTCAAACGAATCCAAAAAATAAGCGAATTCAAATCTGCGTTTGTATTCTTCTGCTAATTTCTGTATCTCCTCGACCCGTTCATCTTTTATGCTCTCGCTGTCATAAAGCAGTCTTCCTATTAGTGTGGACTTGCCATGGTCCACATGTCCCACAAGAACCACATTCACGTTCATCATCTTAACTACCTTCCAAAGCACCTTTTCTCTCAACAACTTCCACTAATTTGTCCAATACTTCATGCAGCTTTTCTATTTTATTCAATCCTCGCTGAACCGCATCTAAGTCCAGGCGGTTATATTTGTGAACAATGGCGTTCCTCAGACCATTGAATCTTCTTATCAGCACCTTTTCTTTCTCCAGCTTCTCAACATTCGTGTAATCGTCCTCAACTGTAAGTCCTAAGTCCCTCGTTGCCATCGCAACCACATCCATGACAACATCCACGCAAACCTCTAACGCATACAATAATGCCCGCTTCGTAACATCATCCTCCTCTGTAAATGGCTTCGTCTTTATGAATCTCATCTCTCCCTCAAACACTTCCAATTTCTCTAAGTATCTTTTCATTCTCATTCATCCACACCCTCCTGTTGCCTTTCCTCTCTGCAAAATTCTTGAACTCGTTCCCTGCAATCCTGTGCTCCATGTCCTGCCATAATTTCCTGAAGAAGTAGAAGTATTCGGATAAATCAAGTTCATCACCACATATAACCTTGTGATGCCTTATAACTTCCATTTTTATATACAGTGGGAGATTCTCAAACACTTTTATGTCATATTTCCCACCTAGTTTACCGTAGACCTCGTCTAAGATACCCCCTGAGGGCATGACTATGCAAACGTCAATGTCGCTCCTCCTCGTTTGCTCTTCCCCTGCAAAAGAGCCAAACAGCAATATTCCCCTGCAACTCTTCCCGAACTCCTCGAAGTCTTCTTTTAATTGCTCAATCATTCCTATTTTATTATTAGATTTAAGGTTCATTATTATTTATCCTTTTTCTCGTGAGAATTATGGCTTATGTGTAATCTTATGGTTACATATACCCCAAAGCCCTCAGCTTCTGCATCATAAACGCCTTTTCTTTGTCCTGTGCGCGACCTGACCGTTCTGCAATCTTTGTCGTCCGCAGTTCCTCCACTATTTCGTCTATTGTCTTTGCTGTTGAGTCTATTGGAGAAGTGCACGGTTCACAGCCCAAACTCCTATACCGCTTTCCATTGTTGGCAAAATACATTGGATTCACGGGAATGTCTTTCTCTTGCTTTATGTATTCCCAAACGTCTAATTCACGCCAGTGCAGAATTGGATGCACCCTTGTATGAATAGTCACATCGGTCTCAGTCTCACTTTGTCCTTTAGTTTGTGCTTGATATTGGTCCCACATCTCCAGTGGCTGGTCGCGGTAATTCCATCTGAACGCTTCGTCACGTGGTGAAAATACACGCTCTTTCGCTCTTATCCCATGTTCGTCCCTCCTTATCGCCAGAAGTAGCGCATCAAACCCGTGCTTATCGAGACATTGCATCAGCGCCTCCGTTTTTAATTTCGTGCAGCACTCGAACTTGCCCTCCTTCGGACCCACGCCAGCGTTCATTGCCTCTTCGTTCTTCGCTATTATCAAATCCAATCCCCATTCTTCTGCAATTCTGTCTCTGAACTCATACATCTGCTTGAACTTGTAACCCGTATCTATATGGATTACAGGAAAAGGTATTTTACCAAAGAAGGCTTTTCTACACAGTGCGAGAACAGTTGTGCTGTCTTTTCCAGTGCTCCACAGTATTGCGGGGTTCTTGAACTCCGCGTATGCTTCCCTTATTATATATATGCTCTTATTTTCCAGTTCTTTCAGTCCCATTCACTTACTTCTCCCTCTTTTAGCTTTGATAGCAACTTTGTCCTTATTCCCCTTATCTTCATGCACTCTAATTATACTACTATCGGAGTATATAAATAGTATGGAGCATTTCCAAAAACTTCACCTTACCCACCAACTTCCTACTCACGTCCCTTAACGTACCCATAGCACCCACCAATCCACACTTCTACCTCCTAAAAACCCCTTATTTCTCGTTTCCACCCATTTTTCTCGATAAAAGAAGATAGCTTA
>JAODGF010000168.1:1017-3189 GCA_025464645.1 Methanosarcinales archaeon | reverse complement strand
GCCGGGCTAATGAGTGATAAGGGGTTGGATTATGTAGCAAGAAAACAAAAAGAGCTGGAAGATAAAATTGTGGAGATGGGCTGTAAACTCCGGGCTCCTTTTATCACGATGTCCTTTCTCGCTTTGCCGGTGATTCCCGCGCTGAAGATAACGGATAAGGGGTTGGTAGATGTGGCGAAGCAGAAAATAGTGAGTATTTTCTTATGATTTTGTTTCGGTTTTTGCAAAAAGAGCTTCATTTCTTGAACTTTAAAAGTACGTCGTTTAATCATTTATACACCTTTTGCCTCTTATCAATGAATGAACTTCAAAATTCATTCTTTTCCCTTCTTCAAATCGACTAATCTTACAGTTTTTCCACTTTCAAACTCCTCCATACCTTCTTTTAATATTAATTCCTCTTCAGGTGTAAGGATCATGTCTACATCTAGTTATTTTTAATTCCGTCCTTGTATCAACGTTCTTCTCTTGAAGGAGTTTACATAATTCGCATTATAGTTGATTATAGTATAAGAGCAATTATAAATAGGGTGTCTTAAATGAGCGAAGCATACAAAGTAGAATGCATAAGATGCGGTGCACGCTTCTCAAAGGAAGACATAGTGTATACATGCAGGAAATGCGATGGCTTGTTAGATATAAAATACGATTATTCAGAGATAGATGTGGAGCGAGTGGTCGAAGCGAAAGGGGAAGGCGTGTGGAAATATCGTGTTTTACTCCCTTTCGATGAAAATACAAAACCTGTAACGATAAACGAGGGCAACACGCCTCTGTACAGGTGCGATAGACTTGCGAAATCCATCGGCATTACGAATTTATGGGTGAAACACGAAGGACTGAACCCTTCCGGGTCGTTTAAAGACCGTGGAATGACCGTTGGAGTAACGAAAGCGGTGGAATTGGGTGTGAAAGGCGTAGCATGTGCATCCACGGGCAATACTTCCGCATCACTTGCGATTTTCGCGGCAAAAGCTGGCATTCCTTGCTACGTTATACTGCCAAAGGGAAAAGTAGCATTGGGGAAAGTAGCACAGGCGATGATGCACGGTGCAAAGATACTTTCGCTACGAGGTAACTTTGACGATGCTCTGCGGATAGTGCGGGTATTGTGTGAGGAAGAGAAACTTTATTTATTGAATTCCGTGAATCCATATCGGTTGGAAGGTCAGAAGACAATCGCGTTTGAGGTTGTGGAAAAACTTGAGTGGGAAGTCCCTGATAGAGTGATTCTGCCAGTTGGGAATGCAGGTAACATAAGTGCGATTTTTAAAGGTTTCTCGGAATTGAAAACGCTGGGGATTACCGATTCCATACCAAAAATGACAGGTATTCAAGCAGAGGGTGCGAAGCCAGTAGTGAATGCATTTAAAGAAGGCAAAGAGGAGATAATACCGGAAGATAAACCAGAAACCATCGCATCTGCGATAAGAATAGGAAATCCCGTGAATGCCGCAAAGGCACTGTTTGCGATTAGAGACTCAGGTGGCATTGCAGAATCGGTGACAGACGGGGAGATAACGGAAGCGCAGCTCGAATTGGCAAGGTTGGAGGGCATCGGTGTAGAGCCTGCGAGTGCTGCGTCTATCGCAGGGCTGAAGAAACTGGTCGAGATTGGCGAGATAGAAAGAGATGAGGGGATTGTATGTATTACTACGGGGCATTTATTGAAAGACCCGGAACGCGTGATAGAGATATGCGAAACGCCAAAAGAGGTGGATGCGGATGTGGATGCGGTGAGGAAGATGATGATTTGAAAGTGAGATGAAACACTCATTAATAGTCGGATTTAGTTTTGGCTTAACCTCGGGGATAATCACAACACTTGGGCTAATGGTAGGTTTACATTCTGGCACTCATTCAAAGCTTGTGGTTATTGGCGGAGTATTAACAATAGCAATAGCAGACGCATTCTCAGACGCATTAGGTATCCATATTTCTGAAGAGTCAGAGAATAAGCACAGTACAAAGGAGATATGGGAATCCACAATCGCTACTTTTTTCTCTAAATTTGCTTTTGCATTAACATTTATCGTTCCTGTTCTGTTGTTTCAACTCTCAACTGCGATTATTGTAAGTGTAGTTTGGGGTTTATCCCTGTTAGGTCTTTTTAGCTTTTATATTGCTAAAGCGCAAAAGGTAAAACCCTGGAAAGTGGTCATAGAACACCTG
>JAODGF010000168.1:0-978 GCA_025464645.1 Methanosarcinales archaeon | reverse complement strand
TTTCAGTCATTTTAGACGCAGCATTTGACACGAGCCTTTTCGCAGTGAGTATTCGAACAGAGCCTTCGCCAGTCAAAAAGATATTTGCTCATCTCGAAGAAGCCAAAGCGTATGAAGATTTAATCTACTCCATAAAACTTATGAATGACACCACGCCGCCAATAATCACAAATGTAACCGTAACAAACATAACAAACAATTCTGCAACGGTAAAATGGAATACAGATGAAATAGCTGATAGCGTGGTGAAATATGGTAAAGCATCAGGGATTTACACAGAAACCGAAAGAAATCCGTTGTTTGTAGGAAATCATACGATTGCATTAACCAAGTTATCTCCGAGAACAAAATATTATTTCGTTGTGAATAACACGGATCGGAGCGGGAATTCGGCAGAAAGTTTGGAATATTGTTTCACTACCACAGGAATCTTTGAAAATTCAAGATTATGAGAATTTTACCGACCCTGAATTAAAGGAAGCGACAAGAAGAAACGTTGCATACTTCGCGGTTGCTTTGAAACTTTTGTAAACGCCAACCGAAGGTTATAACGGTAGTGAAGATATTGTGTCACCTCAGTCAAAGCTAGTGGTGGGCTATGTGGAGCAGATTCCGTTCAAGACCGATAGCATGGGAACCATTGTTAGATTTTAAATCAAAGAAAAAATTATCCAAAAGTTTAAATATCACAATTATAGCTTAGTCTTTAGTGTCACTGTAAGCTTGGATAAAATTCCGGCGGGAAAAGGGGGTAAAAAAGATGGCGATGAAAAGGATGGGGATAATGAAGGTAGTGAGTTGTTTTTTCGTATTCGTGATTTTAATGAGTGCGATGCCAATTTCAGCTTTTGTAATGAATGGTAGTAATGATGTATTAAATGAGAGAGAAATACCAGCTTTTCCTTCAGCCATAAATGCAACTTCAAACACAACCGAAGTTAAGGTACTCGTTGCACATCTAAATCCAAATCAACCACC
>JAODGF010000167.1 GCA_025464645.1 Methanosarcinales archaeon | reverse complement strand
ATGCGAGACCTGACCTACGTAAAGCTGATTTTCTTCGGTAAGAAACCGGTGACGGAGTTTGCGGATGCGAAATACGATGGAAAAATCAATCCGCTGGATTTTATTCAGATAAAACTAATCATAGTGGGTAAAGAGAAGGAGATTACACTTGTAGATTCCGCTGATAGGATCGTGACAGTAAAAAAACCGTTAGAAAGGATATTCGCGCCTTGGACTTATTATATCGAGACACTACGTTCTCTCAAACTGGAAAAGGATAGAATAGTTGGTGTGTCAGCATATATAGCCAAGGATCCCATCGGAAAAATATTATTTCCAGAATTCAGTGATCATCCATATATAGGTAAAGGGGCTACTGACTTCGAGAAGATAGCCAGCTTAAATCCTGATGCTGTCATGTTTCATTGTTGGAAAAAGGCAGACGTAAAAAAGTTTGAAGATATGGGTCTTACAGTGCTCTGTTTTGATTTGTATCGACCAGGAGACTTTTTTGTGAAAGAAGTTAAAAAACTCGGATATCTCATTAACAAAAACGAAGAAGCCAAAGAATTCCTTGAATTCTATGAAGGATGTCTGAATACTATTAAAGAGAGAAACGAAAAAATTCCTGAAGATGAAAAAATAAGAGTCTATTTTGAGAGTACTAAACCTTATCGCAGTGCTGGAAAAGGAGCGGGATACCATCAAAAACTAGTGATGGCAGGGGGCAATAATATTTTTGGCGATTATTCCGGTTATTTCGATGTAGACCCTGAGGAGGTAATAAAGCGCAATCCTGAAATTATAATCGTGAAACCAAGCTACATGGAAGGGAAATATGGCTATGAACTGAATGAACCGAGTTGGTTAAGGGATGCAAGGGGTGATGTACTGAACCGTCCAGAGTTAGCGAAAGTTACAGCAGTAAAGAATAAGAGAGTTTACGCATTCGATGGCTATATCTTTGGCGGAGCACAATGCTTTATAGCGATCGAATACATGGCGAAATTGTTCTATCCAGATCTCTTTGAGGGCGTGGATCCGGAAGTTACTCATCGGGAATATTTGACACGATTCCAGGGAGTGGATTATGATTTAGACAAACATGGTATCTTTGTGTATCCACCGATAGAAATTGATGGCGGCTTAGCAGGGATACCTGACAGATACAAAGGGCAGATGTAACAAGGATGAAAATACACGATATTATAAGCAAATTCTGTGGAGGGCTGTGTGGTGGATATAATTATTTCTTGATATGTGCGGAGAAGAGAGGTGGTGGTGAAAATAATATGGAGAAGAACAAAAAATGGAAATAGGAAGTGAAGATGGCAGAAATATGGGCTTTTTAAGACCGCTCATCAGTTCGTATAGCCTGCCATTGCATGGAATGACCGCAATCCCGGGTAAGATTTCCGGCGCTTTGATGGTCGTCAACTCGATTGAAGATGCTGTGCCCTTGATCCACGGTCCCATTGGATGCGCATTCCAGCGTAAGATAAACCCGTTCAGACCTTACCTCTCTTTCTACGAGACGCCATGCACCGACATGAACGATGTAGACGTTGTGTATGGAGGAGAAGACAAACTAAGCCTGGGAATTAAAGGGACCTACGAGAAGTATCACCCAAATCTGATCGTTGTGATAACCACGTGCCCAAGTGATTTAATTGGAGACGACTTCAGGGCTGTTGTAGAAGAGACAAAATCTGAAGTTGGCTGCGACGTTATCTATACGACAGGCGATTTTACCGGTAAGGCAACACCAAGAAAGCCTGTTGGCTACCAGGATACGCTGTATGCGATTACTGACCAGATGCTGTGCAATGGTATAGAAAAGGAAGAGATAGTGAAGAATGATGATTCTGTAAACATTATCACCTTTCCTATTCATGGTGCGGGTTTAAAGGTAGCAGAGATGGCTTCCGTCTTAGCAGAAATGGGGATTGAGATAAACCAAGTTTGTTTCCATCACACCACGGTGAAAGACCTGTATGAGCTCCCCAAGGCAGAGCTTACCATAACCAATTATCCCATGTCCTGGGCAATATTAATGAAAGAACGATTTGGCGTTGACCACTACGAAATTGTGGCATGGAACAGATATAAAGAAACCAGGGACCCGGAGTTACTCAACCCTTACGGAATAGAAGGAGGTGCAAGGGTATTTATGGAGATTGCTCAGCGATTGGGTAAGGAAGGCGAAGCCGAGGAAGTAATTGCACGAAGGAAAAAAAATGCACTGGAACGGCTTTCAAAAGTTAAGAAGCACCTTGAGGGTAAAAAAGTCGTTGGTATGAGTCCTGCAATGTTGCGTGATATGGGTATGAAGGCAAGTGTCATCATCTATAAGACACGTGGTTTAGAGCGTCGTCTGACCGCAGAGGCGATAAACGAAAGGCTGAATATGAGTCTCGAGTTAGCAAGAAAGTATGGGTCAGACCCGGAAGTGCTTGTAAATCCTACTTTTGAAGAGGAAATACGAGCCATCAGGAGAACAGGAACCGACCTGGTTATTTCAGCAGGGGCTACCGCTCATAGATACAATAAGGAAGGCATAAGAACCTTTAATCTCAGGGGTTTTATGCTTTTTCATCAACGAATCGGCTTTGACGCTTCCATCGAACTCGCTATCCAGCTAAAAGAGGCGCTTAAACGACCTCAGCGGAAGAAAAATCCACTCCTTAGCATGTTGGAGTACGACCCGTATAGAACTAATCTCCTTCCGGAATGGGCAACTCTTGCTGATATGTTTGGCATGCTTAGAGAGGGAGCAGTGGGAGATAAGGAGGGGTTAGGTGATAGGTATGAGGTATGAGTGAAATAAAAGGATTTGAGGATTTGAAAGTATGGCAGAAGAGTCACGAGTTTGAGGAAAAAGAGAAAGAACGCAGAGATGCCATTCACGATGTATTTCGTGACAGGACCTTTCACGGCGTTCATCAGGGCACCACATGGCAGCTCCATAGATATGGAATAAACTGCAAGTTGTCTGGCTCTGTCTTTGCCGTAACTGAAATCGAAGGTGCTATTCCTCTCATTCATGGTCCCATCGGCTGCGCTTTTCACCAGCGATTGACGCCTCGCAGAATCTATTCTCCCATTTCTGATATGCCCTGTACGTGTCTTGATGAGAAAGCAGTGATATACGGTGGAGAGGAGCAGTTGCGTGAGAAGCTCGTTGAGACGTATAATAGATATAAGCCGGCATTAATCGCGGTTCTTCCGACCTGCGTGTCTGGACTCACCGGAGATGACATACAAGGTGTTATCCAGGAAGTTGAAGTTGAGGTCCCATGTGATATTTTATACGTTCCATGCGAGGGTTTTGCTCACCGGAGCAGGCAGTCGCTTGACGTTTTGATTAAGGACTACATGGAGGGTTGGAAAGACCCTACCAGGTTCCCAGTCCGTGAAATCCGTGGCTGTGGTCACATAGAGGTTATGCTATCGCTTGTTGACCAACTTATGGAAGACCAGGATGTAGATGTAGAGGAGCACTCGATTAACATCGAGACCTTCGGCAGGTTCAGCTATGGATTCAAGAGGCAAATAGAGGAGACTAAAAAACTTTTCGGCAGCATGGGTGTGAAAATCAACACGACGCTCCTGAACTGTTCAGTTGACGAAATAAAACGTGCACCTGCTGCTGAGTTGAACCTCGTGGGGCGCGGCATCCGGTGGGCTGAGCGGATGAAAGAAAAGTTTGGCACTGATTACATTCGACGCTGGTTCTTTTATACCGGTATTGAAGGGACCGAGAAATTTTTGATGGATGTAGCATCAAGAATAGGTCTGGATGGCGAAGCCGAGGAAGTTATTGTGCGAGAACGAAATCGTGCATTGCAAGAACTTGACAGGTATGGTAAAATCTTCAAGAATTATGAGTTCGCTTTGTTCACGCATGGAATCTTCTTTACTCCCCATTCAATACGGATGTATCTATTGGACTTTAAAATACCAGTGCGGTATGTCTGTGTTGATACGCGCCGGCTTAGGGACCTCAACGTCTCAGACGAGACCATTGAAACCGTAATTAAGAACACGGAAGACCTCCTTGATGAATGGGACATCGGTGTTGACCTCGTTCTAAACCCCACACTAAGCCAGTTGGGCGAGATTACGAAGAAAGTTGACTATGTTCTTGGTGACCGCGGCACCGCATTGCTATATGGAAAAGAGGGAATCAGTATGGTAAACACCTCAATCGGCACTTATTCATCCCCTTTTGGGTTCACGGGGAAAGTCGAATTTGTAATGAATCTGCTAAGAGAACTGAGGAGGCATCGTAATCAAAGAAAAACTTTCGTTTCGAGGTTTGATTACGATGAAACTTATTACCTCATGCTCGCAGACCCAATGTGCTTAGCATCCATGCAGATGTGGTCAGAGATGTGGAGTTTGAGGAGTGATATTAAACTAAGAAAAGGAGGAGAAGAAAATGGACGGCGGTAAATTCTTTGGTGCATTTCGTGCATGTTATGGAATAAAGGATGCAGTAGTGCTTACTCACGTTCCGGTTGGATGTAATTGGGGTGCTATGATGTTCAAAAGTACCTCCAATCATTCTGACGTTCGGCATGCATGCACCGTGATGCACGAACGTGAGATCGTATTTGGCGGTGAAGAAGCACTTCGGGAGGCACTGGTGCGTGCAGACCGGGTGTATAAAACTCCGCTGCTTGTAGTCATCACGGGCGATGCCCCTGCAATCATTGGTGATGACGTTGAGGCTGTGATAGATTCTGTTGCACTGAATAAAGAAGTTGTTTGGGTGGATGCCGCGGGATTTAAGGGCACCATGAGAGAAGGATATGCGGAGTCATTGGTTCACTTAGCACGGTTGATGAAAGAACACAGTGTTATAAAAAATTCCGTTAATCTGATAGGTTTTTGTCCAGACGACTTCAAGGTTGACGCAGACATAAAAGAACTCAGAAGGTTGCTAAACAGCGCGGGAATAAAAGTGAACTGTGTTATATCGGAGTGCAGTCTGGATGAGTTTGTCAATGCTCCTGCAGCAGAGCTGAATGTGGTGCTTGGACAGGGAACAGAACTGGCAGCGCACATGAAATCTGAGTTCGGCGTGCCATATCTTGAAGTAGGTTATCCTTATGGGCTTGAAGGCACTAAGGAGTTCATAAATGCTATCGGTGAACGTCTCGGTATGGGATACGATGCAGAGCGAGAGTTCGATTTAGAACCATTCAAAAAAATATATCCCTATTTGCACGAACTCTATGGAACACCCGTTTCAGTCGTTGGTGATTTCCATGCAGAACCAATGGCAAACTTCCTGGACAGAGAACTTGGATTCGACATTGAAGTGCTCGCTAGCCTTGAGGATGACGATTACATCTTTGAGCAGAACGTCCGTGATTCCAACACGACAATCCTTTTTGGAAGCAGTTTTGAGCGAAATATTGCTGCGAAGTTGAGAATAGCACTCTTAAGGTTCACTTATCCCGTCTTTGACCATGTTTGCGTGTATGATGATGCGCCTTATGCGGGCTTCAGGGGTGCAGTTTGCTTGACCGAGACAATACTCAATGCTGTTATGAGTTTCGGAGCAAAAGAAACGTACTTATTTACCGCTGAGCACGCAGAGAACGCAGAGCAGGAAAATTATTTACCTCATCTCAGTGCTCTCAGTGATCTCGGGAGTAAACAAATACAAAGGAAGA
>JAODGF010000036.1 GCA_025464645.1 Methanosarcinales archaeon | reverse complement strand
TTGCAGGGATTTCCATGAGAAAATTCATGTTACATCATTCATTTGAACCGGACCTCAATTCTTCTATTTCCCAACCAGGATACGGGTAGATTTCTGCAAGATTCATCAAGTATCCTCAGCAGTGTTTCAACAGCTACTCTATGCTTCTCTTTATAATTGCCGTAGAACGTTACAACAATTCGATCCCCCTTAGCCTTTACCAGAGCAGGAAAAGCGATAATTTCCTCAAAAAGCGATTCCACTGTCAGTTTCTCAAACTCACCTTCCATGTCTCGTTTCAAGCATGCCATCAGATTGAATGCAAACAGCTTCAACGCAAACATCGCTGCAATCTTGTTCAATTCGATGCTTGGCAACGCATCCAATCCTAAGAAATCGAACTCCTTAAAGAAGTTCTCGATCCGCCATCTCCAGCTTTTTTCATTGAGTATTTGCACCTCACTGCTCTCGTAGTCGTTTGTCAGGTAGCCGTGATATTTTTCTATGTCTTCCTCAAGAAAGCACACAACAATGAGCTTCATACTGCCAGAAAGTTGCGAAGGGTCGTATCCTTGAACGCGATTAGTCGATCAGTTCCAACAAGCGGTTCAAATTCCGCCTTCGGAATGCTCTTCATTTCTTCTATGCGATTGTCATAGAGCTTTATCAGTGTGACATACTTGAGATTCATCTTCTTATCCAGATATTCCAGAAGCGAGCCTACCGAGAACCATTTATCGAAAACTACCTTCTCCAGGTCTGGCAGTATATTTCTGGCTATTTCCAGCATGGGCACCGCAACAGTCGCAGGTTTTAGCCCCTGTCTAGGATATTCTACCCTGCCAAAGACCGGATTGCCCGTATCCTGATCCTGTATAATGAATGCCTTGATACCCCGCATGATAGCGTTTCTCGTAGGATGTTTATCCTTGACAATCTTCAAATCGCCGAAATAGCTTATGAGATGGCCATCCAAGTTGACTGTTCTTCCATTGAAGATGCCTTGCTTTTTAAACGCCTTTGCGCAGGCTATCCCAAATTTTTCGGCACTTGCAACCGAGATTTTATCGAGGAAGCCATAAAGACTGCTCTTAGAAGGCAATTTTGAGAATCCCGCAAGCACAGCTATACCACGGTCTTTAACCTTTTCTACTTTAATTACACGTTTTTTGCCAATAACAGCGAGGAATACAAGGCTTAAAACGTTCTGGAGTGTCGCTATGCCCTTCTGTTTTTCAATGCCCAGATTGTACACCAGCTTATCTAAATCCAGAGCTGCGAGATACGGCAGGAGTAAAAATGCCCCACCGTAATTGGTTTGGAACCCCTTGATTAGGATGTGTTCGACATCAGGGTTCCTGATTTTTTCCCGTGGTTCACTCGCGAGGATAGCTTCTTCGTTTTTTTTAGGGTTATGCCATGCTCAGAGAGCACACGTGCGACACTTCTTGCACTTATCTCATATCCTTCGCTTTTTAGCGTTTTTGCTATGTCGTACATGTCTTTCTCTGGATTTTTAAACCTCATGTCCTCTATTCGCCTTTCAACTTCTTGTGTACGTTTGCTTTTGGTTTTTGGACCTCTTGGCTTGTCCATGAGTCCTTCCCACCCTTTTTCGCGCCATGCGCGGAGATATTCGTTGCCTGTTTTTCGGGTATAGCCGTATTTAGCACAGATTTCAACCCTCGGTTTTGAACTCAGAGTGAGTTCACGCACCAGCTCATATCTCTTTTGAAGTGTTTCTTCTAGGTCTATCTCAAAAGTTCTTCCTTTCTCCCCTTCAACTCTTAAAGTGTTCATAGATACCCCCAATACGTAACATATATTTTGTCACCAATAAGGATGTTCTATAAAACGGGTTGGGTTGATACTGGCAGGAAACCGTGGTTTTGCAATAAAATGGTGCCACCCTATGATCCCAGATTTGCCACACATGCAATTGGTGACAGAAAATTGGTTACCCTAACTTTTGTTGTGGATAGTGGAATTGGCAAACGGATGCGATTTATGTTGTTTTTTGAGAAGGTTTGGGAAATATTTAATTGCGTGGAAATCCCTGTAATAGTTGTAGAGAAATCATGGGAGCCCAAGAATGTTTTTTTAATATGTTTACACTCTTTGTCAAATCAAAAGAAGCAACACTGCATATAAAATCACCGCGACCAAAGATCCAATAATGTGTAATGTTCCCATAGCTATTACAATATATCTGAGTTTAAAACTACTTTAGCCACTCCTAGAACTTTGCCACTCCTCCATGACAGCGTGAATTGTGGTGCTTCTCCCTAATTTACCGATCATTGCCTCGATTCCCGCCTTCCGGAGGACATCCCGCACCTGACCGGATGCCTCTGCCAGCTTTAGTTCTATCTCCTTTTCTCGAAGATCGCTATATAAGTCCCCGATCATATCGGCAGCGGTGACATCAATAATCGGTGACGCTCCCAGATCGAGCACGACCAGATGAACAGGTTCTTTCTGCTGTGTGATAAGATCGTTAATTATCTCTTTTATCATCTCAGTGTTTCCGAAGACGAGCGGTGCATCAACCCGGATTATGAGCACGCCCGGAATATCCTCTTTTTCCGGTCTACGTTCGAGATCACCATAAATCTCCGTGCCTGGAATACGGCCCTGCACCGCTGTATGGGGACGGGTGATCCGGTACCCGAGGTCGATAAAGGAGAGCAACACTCCGATGAGAACCCCGGCCAGGATGCCGAACACAAGAACGCCGCAAAGGGTTGCCACCGCGATACTCAACTCTCGCTTGCTGATATGGCCGATGCG
>JAODGF010000035.1 GCA_025464645.1 Methanosarcinales archaeon | reverse complement strand
ATCCACAAGTTCTTCAAAAAATTAAGCGATGATAAAAGAAGCTTTGGGTAAGGCGATAATGGATAAGCGAACATTGATTGCAATTGTTGTGACCGCAATTCTATGGCGAATGGGTATCAGCATGAATGGAGAAATTGCTCTTTGGGAGAGTATCTGTTCGGGCATAGCTCTTTTCGTGATGGGCTGGGCGCTCTTTGCATACATATTTCTCATGAGCAGGGGACTGAAGGGCTGGTTGGAATTGAACAAGATTTATCACTGGATTGCCGTTAGTTTGATTGCGATAAACGCTTATGTCATCGTTTACTACGGGATGCGATGGTATAGATTAGCGGGCTTTGGAGGCGTAGAAGAAGCTTTAGTGCCACTGGATTTCCTCTTTAGAGATATAAGATATATTGTGCTGGTGATATTCTATTGCGTGGTAATCTGGTTAGCGAAGTATCTGAAGAAGGTGCATGGGGATTATATGTTGCTCTTCAAAGGAGAGCCGTATAGTGCGAAAATCCCAAATTACAAGCACCAAATAAGCCCTTACAGGGCTTGCGGGCTCGTGGGCGGAGCCCACGGAAACAAATCCAAATGACCAATAACCTAAATTCAAAACGGAAATTGACCTTCCAAAAAGTCAAGAAGCTATATGAGCAGGAGCTCAAAAAGCTGATTTGACACGCGCTCTCAGTATGTCACTTGCAGTTAATATCCCTACGGGAACATCATGACTTCTGCCTGGTGCCCTGTGAAGTATCAATAACCTGTGGATGTTCAAATCGCGCATAATATCTGCGGCTTTCTTTATCGTCGTTTCCGCGTCTATTGTCCTCACAAAGGATGACATAATATCCTCCGCCGTTAGTTTGTCCCAATCCTGGTCAAAAACTTTAACGAAATCAATCTCTGCTATAACCCCCATTACCTCGTTATCTGGTGCAGTTACTGCAACGCCCGATATGCCCTTCTCTACCATGAGTTCTGCTATTTCACTTACCGGTGTGTCAAACGATACGGTAATGACACTTCGCGTCATTACATCCCTTACCATCTTCTCTCTTGTTTTGTCTATTTTAATCACTTCCGTTTCTCAGCGCAATTTTATATTATATCACAATCTATTTTAATTATATACAACCTTATAAGACTTATAATTATGCGATATGTATATCCCGTTGACTTAAGGGAAGTGGAAGAAGAGCTGAAGCGCATCACAGAAAAGCTCAAGGTATCCCGGGCTGAAGCGGTAAGGGAAGCAATCAGATTCTTTGCAACAGAGTTGAAAGGTGTGGAAGTCGTTGAACTTAGAGATATTCCTAAGGAATGGGCGAGGAAAGAAATCATCGATTTCATAAAGGGGAAGGAGAGAGTGTGGGCGGATGAGATAGCGGATGCCTTGAGACTCGATTTGACTTTCGTCAACGATATTCTCAAGGAACTTTGGGAGGAGGGTTATGTCGAACCGGATTGAAGGTGAGAAGATAAGGTGTGAAAAAGAGCAGAGAATCACTTGCCAGCAGTACAATAAAAAGAGGAAAGAGGTAAAAAGGGGAAAATGAAAGTGCGCGATATAATGAGCACACCAATCATCACTGAAGATGAAGACGCCTCAGTCATTAAAATAGCGAAAGACATGGAAGAGTTGGGGATAGGTAGCGTAGTTATCACCTCCAAAGGTAAACCAGCGGGAATAATCACAGAACGCAACTTAGCATTAAAAGTTCTGTTAAAGAATAGAAGAGCAAGTGATGTAAAAGCGAAAGAAATAATGTCTTCCCCTCTGGTCACCATCGCACCAGAGGCATCAGTAGAGAAAGCATGCGAGCTCGCGGCAAAGAATGCTATAAAAAGGCTGCCAGTGGTTGAAAATGGTGTGCTCATCGGCATTGTAAGCGTGAGAAACATATTGACACTGAAGCCAGAGTATGTAAAGAGATTTTATCCAGGGGTGCGAGTTTTAGCGAGTGGATGGACACTTGATCGGCTTGAGCATTCTTTGAGCGACTGCGAAGTGTTCTTAGCAGGAAAAGAGTTGAAGCGCTACGAGGAAAGACTGAAAGAAGTGTATGATGAACTGAGCGAACTCAAGAGCTATTACGTGGACGACAAGGAGCTGATAGATATATTTAACAGTATGGAACGGCTATATCAAGCGATAGAAGGTAAAAGTGAGACAGAAATATCAATAGAAGAGCAAAGAAAAGAGCTGGAAAGTGTTTTGAGAAAATTCAGGCATACAACCTTCTGGAGAAAACAGCAGTCAATGACCAGCTTCGCATCTGGAATTTTTTGGTTCCGCGATTACCGGCATGGTATGGGCAAAGAACTTCGATTACCTTTCAAAAGAACTCGACCGATGTGAACCTAAAAAAGGGATGTTGAATTTGGAATTTGATGTTCGTTAACACCGCCTCAAGGAGATCAAGTTCAGCTCATACCCCATGTTCTCTGGGTTATAAGAAAACACGCCTTCTGCAATTATTTTATCCCCCTTTTGCAACTCTGAGATTGGAATACCTGTCTTTGCCTTCACTCTCATTCTCATCCGATTACCTCCTTCATCATCGCAAAGATAAAAAACGTGCTTGTAAACGTCCTCGGCGTAACCCATAACGCTTATCCTCCTTCCTTCGTACTCACCGGGATGCCTCGCTATCTGCGACACGAAAGAGACAGCACTTTTATTTTCATTACACGCCTTTTTTAACTTTAAAGCGCTTTCAGTAACTACGAGTTCGTACCTGCCTTTGTATAACTGCACTCTGCCTTGAACCTCTATTTCGTCCCCATAGTTCAAGTTTAACAGTCCATTCCTCGCATTTGTCGAATCGACAAATATCAGCAGCTCTGTTTTGTTTCTCGTAATCGTGAGTAGATTTCCGTATTCCGTGGCGCGGAAGTCAATGAGAAGACCTTTTGTACGTATAAACGCACCATCATGAGTTCCAACCGCAACCTCCTCCAAAGGCACATAAGGTACAACAGAAGTTAATGATATTCCGTATAAGATACCCACGCCCAACAAAGAGAAGATAACCACTATTATTTCAGGGGACGCTTTCATTTTTTCTGCATCGTTGCTTATTCCATCTTTAGTCTAATTAAATCAATCCTTTTTTAATATCTTAATGAACAGATTCATTCGTAAAGCCAAAATAATCACTGAAAAAAGAGCCAATACCTTCAGAAAACATTATCTCCTCGTTCCTTAAAACATCATACCCTCTATCTATTGACTCTGATACGTGTTTTCCCAAACTGCACGACCTCAGCTCATTCTTCAGCAATTCCACTACATCTGTATATTTTCTCTTTACCTCCACGACATATCTACCATCTTCAATACGAAGAGAAAAGGATTTGTATTTGCTTTTAAACTGCTCAGAATGGTATTTTGAAGTAACTGGAGGACCTATATGCTTTTTCACCTGTGGGAGGTTCCAAACGAGCAACTCAAAGATTAAAAACGCCTTCCCGGCTTCCACCGAGACTTCGCTTCGATACACCCTGAAACCATGTCTTTCTATCATACTTGTGACAGATGCTTCTGCTTTTCTCAACTGTGGGAATAATATGTCTTCCACCACATCTGGCGCTTCAAACAGCACCATTACGAACTCTGTTCCTCTTTCTTTCACGAACTTCACAAATTCTGCCTTGCTCATCTCTTTCTTCTTCGCAGGGAAGAAGAAACTCTCAGCAGGACACGCCAAAAAGTCCCTTGCCACATCTATTAACCTGCAAAAAGAATCCAAAGATACCGCTGCCGCTACATTCCTGTTCGGGTCAACAGGGTCTATTACAATAAGCGGGTCTTTACCTTTGTATCTTCCTCGACCTTCGATGTCTATTTTTTCGCCATATTTCCACCTCGATGCGTTCTTCAATAGTTCGACGAAAGAGAAATATCTAAGGATGAGGAGTTCGCAAAGATAACCGGAGAAGCCTTTTCGCCTCTGTTCAGAGCCATAAATTCCCGCTGATTTCAAAAATTGTTTTAACAGCAGCACTTCATCCTCAAGTCCTGGCATTCTCTTTACAATGTATTCATTATGAAACGGAGTCCTGTCAACTGCGGATTTCAATCCCGATGCATTTTTTACCGAAAAGCAGGGCACCAGGTCCGCCTCGTGCTCTTTTCCTTCGGAATCATAAAAATAAGCGTGAATATAAGGATGTGAGGCATACCTTTCTTCATATTTATCAGAGATGCTCTTTGCGAGCGCAAGACCTTCCTCTTTTAAATACTCTTCTGACACCTCCTCAGGAAACATGATGAATATATCTATGTCAGCCTCGCCACTTACCCATGTATTCCTTGCGGTTGACCCTACGGAGATTGCATGGGCTTCTATACCCATCTCTGATGCTTTCTTATTTATCTTTGCGATTATAAAGTCAGTCACTGCTTTTACTTTGTTTCTCTCTGCTTCATCCGGTCTTATGCGCGCTATGACCTTTTCACATATCTTCTTTATCTCTTCTTTCTCTTTCATTTCTTCATTGTTGCATGCATGGAAAAATTACTTGTAATTAAAATATAAATAGAAAGAGAAGATGAACGAGGATATTAAAATTAAGAAGAGGATAATGGAAAAAGTTGAGACCGTGGTTGAGCGAGTTGAGTTCATCGAAGAACACTTATCGAAGGAGATATTGCGGGATAGAATATTGCGGAAGGCGATATATAAAGAATTTCAAGAAGCAGTAGAAGCTATGTCAGACGTATGTGCAATGGTTAGAAGAGGACTGAATTCATCAGCAAAGGATGACTACAGCAATATTGATTTTTTGATTGAAAGGGATATTTTGGAAGCAAGAATGGGGGAAAAATTAAAAGAAGCAAACGGATTAAGGAATAGACTAATTCATGGGTACAATGGTGTAAATGATGAGACAGCATGTCATGCGATAAATGAATTGGTAGAGGATTTAAGGGATTTTTCGGTGGTGGTTTTAGAATGGATGAGAAAATGAGGGAACAGCTATTAGACGTTTTAAAGGATATTGTGCCATACGTTAAAGGGATATTGGTTTATGGTTCATTGATTAAGGGATATGCTGATAGGAATTCGGATATTGATATATGTGTGATAAAAAAGGAAGGTATGGAGTCGAAGGTTGCTTTATATGATAAGATTTTGGAGGTTTCTGCCGATGAAAGATACGATATCGTAGTATTCAATGAGATACCCTGGTTTTTGAGGGGAGAGATCCTGGAAAATAATGAGGTTATCTATGCGGAGGATGAGAACGACCTTGATTTTTGGTTGTATAAGCAATCGAAGATTTGGAAAGGGATGAAAAGAAGGCAAAGAGCGGTATCTGCTGAGGATTTAATTAAGAGAGCGAAAGAAAAGAAGTATTAAAATAGAGTCAAAGGTTATTTATTGCCTTTTCAAGATAAAAATAATTATGAACTCAGGAGAGGGAAAAGTCATCGTCTATTATGGAAAGGGGGAGGGTAAGACAACCGCCTCTATTGGTCATGCCATAAGGACATTGGGACATAACAAGAAGGTAGTGATATTGCAGTTTATGAAAGGGAGACCAACTACCGGGGAATATCAGTTTCTAAAGAACCTTGATAACCTCCAGATACATCTTTGCGGTGCCCCTGGTTTTTTAAAGGACGAAGAATCTCGTGAAAAGCATCTTAAAAAGGCTAAAGAGGGTTTGGAATTAGCTCATAGCGTGTTAGCAGAAAAAAAGACCGACCTATTAATTCTGGATGAAATATTGTACGCAGTAAAGTTCGAGCTTTTAACAGAAGATGACGTCATAGAGTTGTTAAAAAAAAGAGGCTCTACTGATGTCATCCTTAGCGGAAGAGAGCCTGGTGACAGAATAATAGAAATGGCTGATATAGCAACTCACATGGAGAAGGTCAAGCATTATTGGAATAAAACCAGGAGCACAACTTCCGGCATAGAATATTAGTGATGTTTGGCAAGTTATTTAATTGGAAACTTCTATCAACTTCATAAGCACCTTCTCCAAATCCTTTCTGCTTTTAGAAGCCGCTTCAACGATCTTTTTATAGTCCAGCTCTTCTTCAGGGATTATACCATGTGCATAATTGTCCACCGTGCTTATATTTGCGTATCGAAGCCCTAACTCCTTTGCAAGTGTCGCCTCCGAAGCCATGTTCATTCCTACTACATCCGCATAATTCCGTATGAGATTTATCTCCGCCCTGGTTTCGAGCCTCGGTCCCACGGTCTGGAAATAAACGCCTTCCTCAACGAGGTCAACACCCAAATCTTTTGCCACTTTTATTACGCTCCTTCTCAATCCCCCATCCAATTCCGGTGTGACATGAACGATTTCATCATCGTAAAAAGTGGGTATGCTGCACAGACTTATGTAGTCGTGAGGTACAATTAGAGACCGTGGTTTTATAGCAAGCTTTAAACTGCCGACAGAAGTAACACCTACAATTTTCTCCACGTTTAACTCCTTGAATGCCATTATATTGGCTTTATGATTTATCTTATGTGGTGGTATGTTCTTCTCCTTGCCATGTCTCGGAATAAAGACAACCTCGTGTGAACGTGCTGCGGCAGTAAAGAGGAGGTAAACTGTGCCATACTTTGTCTCAATTTCCTTCTCTTTCGCATCGTCAAGAAACTTCGAGTCAAATAAACTTGTCCCACCAATTATTCCTAACGACATTTTATTTCTTCTCAAACAATTAAGTTAAAATTTACAAAAGCTTTTATTTATATCCAACACTTATATTCATTTGTGCGGGCTAGCCTGGAGGGTTAGGCGTCCTCTGCAACTCGAAATCGCCGATATGCGAGAGGCGAAGCTTGAGGAAGGCTTCGTAGCTGTCAGTTTCAGCTCGAAGTCCTACGAAGAAGCATCGTCCTGCGGGGTTGACGGTGGTATGGTGGCAAACCGGAGGGTTTGTTATCATGCCTTTACCACGGGTACTGGTTTAGGCCCGGAAGGGAGCGGACTCACCGTGGACGGTTGGCGCTCGCAGGGTAGCGGTGTGGAGGAAGACTTTGAGGGTCTGGCTGGTAGCGAAGATGTCGACCGAGAGCGTGCCCGCACATTGAATTGAAGAAAAACCAAAAACCCAAATTCAAAACGATATGATCTGGAAGAGCGAACATTAAAGTTAAATTTCTGTCAGCGTACTCCACTTTGTTTTCATCTATATCACTCAAAATCTTCTCTATCCAGAAGATATTTCATGTTTCTATTCCCTTCTCAAATTCTTCATCCCACTCTTTTCTTATCTTCTCAATCTCCTCAGATGCTCCCTCTAATTTGTCTATCCCCCTTAACTTCGATAGCCCTTCGATAGCCCCAGTTCTTTCCTTATCCATGCGGGAGGAAGATTATTTAAAGTTTTACTTTATACCCTATATTCTATCTCTTTTAAAAAGCCGCCCTAACACACTCTTCCGTCCTGCACAACCTCGCTTTCGCACCGCCACACAGAAGGGGTACGTATCGCAGCATTTTACCTGAGTTTGTTAATACACAGTTATAGTGCTCAAAAGCTGGCGACACCACGAAACAGGTATCGCAGATTACTTTAACGCCGTAATTCTCTATCTGCTCCACTATTCGCTGCGTTTGAACGCTTTGCATTAATGCGCGTGCGGTAAATATGAAGAAATCTTTTTTTACTTTTCTTCCTTTACCTTCTGCCTTCAAGAGCTCGTAGATGCGTCTTATTTCTGCGGAAGAGCAATGAGGACAGCCTATTGCGATCACATCGGGTTCGTTGTTCGCAGTATAAAACTCCTCCAAATCGCTTTTTTCTATCTCTATCTTCTCCCCGGATAACTTCGATTCCATCTCTTCAGCTTCCGGTGTTATTCCCTTTATATGATACATACCTACGGAGCCGGTTGCACCTATTGCTGCGGCTAAATGTTTCAGCTCGTCTTTGCCGGGAGGCGAAGAAGCGGAGGATGAGGAAAGCTCTATCAATGGTATTTTATCCCCTACAAGGTCGCCTATCAGAAATCCGAGTGCACCGTAGTCCGCATTTGTAAGGGCACATCTCACACACACTCTTATCTCTGGCTTCCTGTTCTCGAGCTGATGAAGCCCATAAAAAGGCGTTTTTCCTATGAGCGCAGCAGCGAGGGCAGAAGGTGCCCCTTCCATGTTCGTTCTCGCACCCAGGACCGAATTAGCATATAAAACTGCGGATGATTCCGCCCATGCGAGATGCTCACCTTTTTTCGGTGCATGACCAATAAGATAAGGGACGCAGGTGCATTCGGCAGAGATACCTAATTTTTTATACGCAGCAAGCACTTCCTTTTGCTTATCTGCAAATGCCTCTGAAATGCCCATCTCAGCCCATTTTTCTATATCCATGCCGATAGGATTCAAAGTGCTTTCGACTTCCACCGTGCCTTCAAGGCGGTTTACGAATTCAAAAGCTTCTCCTATGGTCTTGTATGACACACCTGATACATGTGCGCTTTTAATGGGGATTAATCCAGAAGCGTGGTTTATGTCGCCAATTGCGACAAGTATCTCCATTGCTTTTTTCTTCGTCCATCCTTCTTCTCCTTCGTATATCCGCTCTTCTTCTTTGGTGAGGTGCATAGTATCTTAAAAATCATAACCTTCTTTTTCTTCACTATTTTCTTATGTTCACATAAGCAAGTAATTTTCTTTGGTAATGCTTTCTTTTAAAAGTTATTTAAATACTTAAATCAATAAAAACATTGGTGATAGCAAAAATGGTAAAAGTGTCTTTGGATTTGGAAGAGAATTTGCATAAAGCGATAAGGAAGAAGGCGATAGACAAAGGGATAACAATGAAGGCGTATATAGTTGAACTTATCGAAAAAGGCAAAAAGGTAGAAGAAAGTGAAGGTATAGAAGAAACTGAAGAATAATCAGTTATTGCATGGATGGACATATGAAGTGAAGTAATCGCTTTGTACATAATAGTTGGGGACAATAGAAGCAAAGATATGGAAGTATCGAAGTTACCAATGTCCACGGAAGTTACTTAAATAATTAAGCCGGGGAGATATTGGTGATAACAGAAACGGTAAAAGTATCTAAAGTTATCGAAGGTAAATACATGTCGTATAATATAGATTATACGACACTGCGATGAAAAAACGCTTTAGAAAAATTTATTTGCAATTTCAGAGAATTTTAAACCACCCGAAGTATTATATGACATCGTGTATTGGAAAAATCGTAGGATTATATGACATGGGGTATCGTGGTAACTTTCGTATCTCATATTCCTCTCATGAATTCTTGAGTGGATAATACAACTGTTATTAATGGTGCAAATATAATAGATGCTACTGACGTTATAAAAGATGTAACTGTTACAAATGATAATTGCACAATATTCGGTGGACCTATAACTTCTATAACTTTGAACTTTAATGCTCAACAACCTCTTTTATATTTACGTTCTCAGCAAATTTTTCGTCAGTCCATAATAAAAATTATTACTGCTACTTTTTTCTTTCGTTATATCGCAAATATAAGTTTGACTTTCGTAGTTGTAATTTTTAAAGGTTAAAGAAGATTCAACACCGCTTTTATCAATCCAACTGGTCCGGTCATCATCATATCACCTGCGGGAGCAGAAAAGATACCAAGTCCTTTCATTTTCGCTCTCTTTGGTCCTGTCACCGAGATTATCTCAGGTTGGTTTTCTTCTATCGCTAATGCCCCGTGTCCACCGTCATCAAAGACCTCTTTAAAAGTTATATTTCCATCTGACAGTTTTTTAATGTAGTATGCAAGCCTTTGTTTATCAAGGAGTTTTGTATGGTGCTCAAAGACACCCGCTATTCGGTCCTCGTTCAGGGACATCGCAATTGTATGCGCATTTCCAACATTTATGCAGATACGATGCTTCTTCTCTTTTATTCTTTCATCTTCAAGCGAGCCCAAGACTGCGGCAGGTCCCGTATCCATCAGAAGGACATGCCCCTCATGCCACCTTTTTACCGATTCAAAAATCGAGTGCATCCTGCTAAGATTTTCCGGTACGGCATCAAGATAAGCAAATGATTCTATTCCTCTGCCTACTTTCTCCTCGATTAAGTGAAACCTATTTTCTCTATCTGTAACGCCCGGGGGTGCTACACCGTGGTCCTGAACTGCTACTGCGATAACGTCAAAAGAAGCATCCACGCCAAAAGAAGAAAGAAACGGCAGGAGTTCGGGAATCGTCTCTGAGCGTTTTTGCGGCTTTTTCAGTCATGTAAACCTTGTATTTCCTGAGATGCTCGTGCACGGCACGTGTGAAGGGACCGCCACCCATTGTGTCACCAAAGATCACCAAATCCTCTTTTGATTTCCTTACTTCCCCGGCGAAGAAGCGAGTAGGAGAAGGTAGAACGAGCTTGTATGCATTATCGAATCCTTCCTTATCGTCATAGACCATTATGTCCTGCGTTCCGGCTCCGATGTCTATGGCGAGTATCTTCATAAAGCTTTCTGCACTGCACCTAATTTTTTCACTAAATCTACTCTTACAGTTTTCCCTTCTAATACTTCTCTCTCAGCGACCTCCACTTCCTTCTCCATATCCCATACTATCGTTTCATTTTCTATATGCCCCGCTCTTATTTTATAAGGCGCTGCGAGAACATTATAATTCGTGCCTCCTTCTATTGGTCCTGTTGTTGAATACGGCACAACGAACTCGTATGAGCCGTTAGATATTGTTGTTTGCGAGTATATAAATTCTCTCCCTCGGTTTGTGGTTATATCTGTCGCTATCGCAACTATGGAACCCTCAGGAGCAGTTCCTTCTATTCTCGCTCCTTTT
>JAODGF010000166.1 GCA_025464645.1 Methanosarcinales archaeon | reverse complement strand
CACTTCCTTCTGTTCCATGCTTCCCTCATTTAATCCACACATCTCTTATTATCCTCTCGTATATGTCAGAGATCAGATTTAATGTTCCCTTACCCATGTATGGAACAAAAGACATCCTTGTAAAAGATGGAAAAGCAAGAACAATCGTGTCGCTTCGTATTCTCCTCTCTTCATCTGTGCCAAACAATGCCTTCGGGTCTGAGTTATTCATTTCATCTGCAAACGCCTCATACGTTTCTACGAATTTTGAACATGGAACCCCAAATTTTTCTATCGCGGATGAAGTCTCAAATGCCAATTCCACATTCATACCTAACTCTTCTTCCAGAAATCTGCTTAATCCACTTATTCTCGGAAGGTCACCAACAACGCAAGCCGAAGCCTCATAAAATAGTGGGAGATAGTCCCTATATCTCTTTAATCTATCATAAATTTCATCAAAAATTCGCTGGCTAATATCAAAATTGAATCCGCTATGCCGATGAATCGTCTCAATAAAGCTCTTTAAACCCTCAACACCATAAGGATAATCTATAACCACATAGGGAATTCCCCATTCTCGCTCCATCTTTTGTGCAAGTTTTATCCCATAACCAAACACAACATTCAATGCCGCATGTTTTGCATATTTCAACCTCTCAAGAGAATCAGGAATAACGTTTGTATTAATATTGCAAAGATGTAAAATACTCCTTATTTCTTCTAAATCCTCTTTACCTCCTGCAACATCCTCCTGAAAGCCTATGAGGTTTATAAGGTTTATCTGACGTTTCTCATTATTTTTGCTGTGATCTTCATTTATAATAAAATCACCTATATGCTCAAGGAACTTCTCCATACCTTGCCACATCGGTCCAAAGCCGCCACAATCTAAACAAATATCTGCATCTACAAATTCAAGGTCATCTCCTATGATCGAAGGCACGTATGAAGACAAAACGATTATCTTCTTGTTCTTATAATATTTCCTCGTTACAGCTATTGCCTTTTCTAAATTCTCTATCCCGCCATAAATAACACTTCTATCCCGCATAGCGCTTACGGTCCCGCTGCTTAAGAGGTTGTTACTCAAGACCTCTAAGAAATTGGGACCATAATGGCAACCTGTTGGCCCATGTATCATAACGACACAATCTTTGAGTGCCACAGCAACTCGGTAAGCACCAAGCAACTCACATCCTTGAGAAGGTATAGACACCGCCATTTTTTTATCTCTTCCATTTCTCCCACCTACTACCCCATAACCTTTTACTGTCTCCATATATTCATCATCTCCTCCCAGCAAATCCGGCAATGCAATGTGTCTTTAAAACATGGAAAACGCCAACCATCCACGCCGTAGTGGAAATATAACAGTTTCCTTTTCCCTTCGGGCACCCTGCTCCGTATCCCTGTTACAATCGCCTCGCCCAGTCTTTCCATCATCTTATACGAAATCCTGTAAGGCGAATAACCCGCATGTAATGATGGCGAAAGTGCTCTTAGTCCTTTGCTCTCGTATAGCATTACTCTTTCTTCATCATACTGAAGTGTATCTATAATGGATAAATCCACATCTTTCGACTTTTCTATTTCATCAAAAACATCTAAGTTAATAAATACCTCTTCAATGCCTATACCTAATCCGTATGCAAGTTCGCTGAGCTTATTCGCAAGGTCAAGTGTGTATTCTTTTTTCGTTCCAAAACGCTCTAACCATTCCGTATTGATAAACAACTTCTTTATCTTCAAACCGATAAATTCAAGCACCTTCAGGTATTCAACTGAAACCGTCATTGGCACTAGCACCACGGAAAACGTTTTGTCTTTCAGCGCTTTTCTGATTTTCTTTAATTTCCCCTCTAATAACAATTTCTCGTTCCTCAAAACCGCCTCTGCTTCGCCTTCTATATTGAATCGCGATGCTATGTCTATGTAGAACCTTTCTATGCCGCCCAAACCCGCATATCGCACGCACAACGGGTCAAACAGGTAATCAATACCATATTTCTTCTTCATAAAATTCGCGGCATTCTCGCTTCTTCGCATGAAGTTCAACTCTGCAGCAGGCATTCTCCGTATATCGCTTACCGAACAACCGGGGAATACTGTATTCACTCGAACACCCATCCTATTCAGCACTGCTCTTATTTCATCTATCTCTCCTTTTAAGTCTTCATAATAGTGAAGCCGCCCAAAAGTGTCTATGTTCACCGATTTCTCTATCGTATCTGTATCTTCCGTCAATTGCTCCACGATCGAATACATCGCATCCAGTCTTCCACACCTTTCAATACCAAATTTTATCTCTTCTTTTTTAGTTTCATCTTTCCAGGCATTTAACGTGTCTATTGCAAGGTCATCAATGTTTTCCGCTCTTTCATCGTCGTAGCCTGCCGAAGGAGTTGATATAATTTTTGCTCCCACTTTGTCTTTTATTTTTGTGATTACACTCTCCAAATCATCACCAATAATTGCAGGCACACATGACCCGATTACGCCTATTAATTCGGGCTTTTCTTTCCTGTCCAGTTCTAAAATAGCATCTTCAAGCCTCTTCTCACCGCCGTATATCACCTGCGATTCGGTCATTGCAGTGGAATATATCGGTGGATAATCTCGCTCAGTTAAAAGCTTCATTCTTATCGCGTCTGGCGGAAAAAATCGCGGATAGTAAGCACAGCCTTTTGGACCGTGAATCAAAGGTATGGCATTTTTTATTTCGGAAATCGTGCATATCGCACCGTATATTTTGCAATCTATCCCATATTGCGTTGCTTGATTCAGCACCCTTGAGTAATATCTGTCACCATGTCCAATCAGAGATATGAAACTCATGTGCCAATCCTCCCTTTGTTTTAATTATCTTATAAAATGCTATTTGTCTCATTTTTTATGCTCTTACTTACCACCTGGATGCTGTTCAGGATGATACACAAATACCCTGCGTTTATATAAATTATAATCTATTGTACCGAATTTTGTCTGAAATTCCTCATGGATTACCAGTGGATTTAAGTTGTCGAAGAGACTTGGATGTATCCACTTCGCCCAATATGCTACCGCTACTGGATAGTATAGTCCATATTGTAAATTTTGGTCTATCATGTAAATTCTTCCGGTTTTCACCGCATTTACATCAGCTAGTTCTGGACGATTCATCATATCTTCCCACAACGCCTTTATTTTTGATATGTCTCCTGCATCTTTTCCCGATAAATATCCGATAATGACATCGGGGTTTTTCGTAGTTACCTCTTCCGGATTTATTTCAATCACGATCTCAGGTATATCAGCAAATATGTTCCTTCCGCCGCTTATGCCAAGCATCTGATGAGCATACGATTTAGCGCAATATGCACATTTGCCATCGGAATCCGGAACAAGCCACACTTTTGGCTTCTCTTCTTCTGTTAGCTTTTCTGTTCGTGCTTTAATAAGATTGTTATATTTATTACGGAAATCGTGGATATAATGCCCCTCATCATCTTTTTTTTCTATGAAGTAGCCAAATTTCACGAGCTTTTCTATAATCGCATCTGTATTTTGGCTTTTAAGGAGAAAGAACTGCTGACACATAAATGTCAGTTTTTGCAAAGACCTTCCGATTATGGCTATTCCATTTAAGATACTGATTCCCATTTTCTTTTCCCTACGACAAACACTTCTTATTGTTCCTATTTATAACCTTCATTTTGGGTAATAAATATTACCTAAACGGAAACAAAAGCTTTTACGCACCACAGCATCATAATAACTACCAGATCACTTACTCCGATTGCCAAAAATGACGCTATCGCTACTTTCAATCCCAGCTTTTTGCCAAAGAAGGAGACGTTATAGGGAATGAGCGTGTGGAATACTTCAAAAAGGTTGTATAGAAACATTCCTGCAACGATTGCCATGAATGTGTCTATTACTGGCAGTCCATTCACGATCAATTGCTGTGCCACACTGATCGCGACGATGAGATTAAACGCAGCCATCAGTGCTATTGGAACTGCTTCACTTTCCAGGGGCAACACCCCTGCTATCGGCAGCAATGCCTCGTTAACGCGAGCCATTATGGTTTCGCTGCTTATTATTATGTAGAGCAGGAATATCACTGGCACAAGGACTTTCAATATTTGCAACAGCGTTCTAAGACTATCTTTGACTGCGTCTTTTATCTCCTGTTTAAAGTCTACACTTTCTTTTTCATCCTCGTTGGGAATGCCATCCCCATTGCCAATCACATATTCCTCTTGTGGCACTTCCGGAATCCTTAATCTTCCATAAATTACCCCCATTATCGTTTCTACTAAACCTATGGTGACCCAAACAACGAGAAAAAGAAGCCCGTTCTTTATTCCAAATACGCCTACTGCAATTGGTCCCGTGAAAAAAAGCACGTACCAGAACATAATAGGTAGTCCAGCAGTGATTGTAGCAGCAATAACTTGTTCATCCTTGCTAACCAGGCCCTGTTTGTGGAATCCCAATAATGTAGGAGTTGACGAGGTGAGGTTGATCAGGGTCATAAGGAAATAGAAGCTACAACACATTGGCAGTTTACTTATTCTCGTCAAAGGCTTAAATATGAAGCCCATTCTCAACAATTTTTCCCTTCTGCACGCTATAAATGCCAGAAATAAACCAACATATATGAGCAGGATTAGTTTCAGGAGGAATATCGTCGCGTCAATCCCAACATTAACTAAATCCATGAACAACTCCCCCTCTTTACTCCTCTCTTCCCTTCTTCGCACATATCAAGAAATAATTATGACCACCACACTGTCCACCACATAATTTACCCATAATACCATTTATTTCCGATTTTATCGAAGTGTCAGTCGAAGTTATTTCACAGCCACAATCTTCTAAAACATCTCTTGTGAACTCCAGAGTTATTTTTGGGTTGTTCCTTGTCTTATCCCGTATTATTTTCCATACACCATCATTGTGCACTGTTTTGTTTTTCTGTTTGTGAGCATGAATAATCCTTTTAAATGCTTTGTATAAAAAATAAATTAACTTGGACCGTAAGTTTAATTCGTATCCATTCTTACGATCAATCTCAATGATAACTATTCTACCATTCGGTTTTGTCACCCGGACCATCTCTTTTATCCCCTCTTGTGGATTTGATATTGGCCAAAGAGCGAATTTACAAAGAGTGCCATCAAAGGAATTCCCTTTAAATGGGATTTTTTGACTATCCGCATTTATCAGTGTGGAAACGTCTTTTTTCAACTCATTTCCCCTTTCCTTCAATCTTTCCAGCATAGCCCTTGAAAAATCCAGCGAATAGACTTTGAACTCATCTGCCAATAATATTGAAAGCGAACCGGCACCACAACCAACATCTAAGATTGTGTTACAGTTGGATGCTTCAAAAAGATTCTTTATTAACTCTGCGTAAATATCGTCCTTTACCCACAATCGCCTGCTTTTGCTCTTTATGTCATAATTATCAACGACGAAATCCCATGGATTGGGATAAGTATTAATAGGATAAGTGTTAATAAAAGAATCCCGTGAGTCTGGTTTTTTCTTCATGCCTTCTCTCCAGACAAAATGAACATCGGTTCGTTAAATCCTGTGATGGCTTGAAGGAACTTAGATTTCTTCGTTGAGACTCGGTCTTTAAAGGAGTAATCCACCTCTGTTATTATAACACCTGAGTTCTCAAGCCATTGTTTTATCTTTTCACAAGATGTGTTTATTTGGTGATATTTTCGCATCTCTTTGAAGTGTTTCTTTGGATTTCTCCCGGTAGCGAGCTTGTAATAAGAATCATAAATTGTATAGAACGGATTTCCAATGACCTTTTGCTGCAATGTCGGTTTTTCATTCTTGCTCCAGTCTCCTTCTATGATAATAACCTTCTTCTTAGATGCCCTTACAATCTCTTCTATCGCACCCTCTGGATTGGATAGTGGCCAGATTGCAAATCGGCATATTACCGCATCAAAACTTTCGTCTTTGAATGGAATGTTATGCGCATCCGCATTAACCATTTCTATCTCTGTTCCTAATTCATTTTTCCTTGTCTTCAACAGCGTTAGCATATCCAGAGAAAAATCCAGGCTGTATAAATCGAATTTTCTTGACAGAGGGATGGACAGTGCACCTGCACCACAACCAATATCCAGAACCTTCTTGCAATCACTAATCCTTTGGGCTATTTCATCTGCCCACGCTTCTGGACTACTCCAGAACCATTTTCTGTGATTGTTCAAATCATACTCGGGCACGAGTTTATCCCAGTATTCCCTCATCTGCTTTATACTTGTCATGTGCTTCTCTCCGCGGTCTCCTCATGTTTCAAACGAGTACGTTCTCGTATTTTTTGTGCAAGTTCCGCCAGCTTATCATCTGTCAGCGGTCTGGGCGAAACGCAGTCTGTATTACCAATGACTTTTTTGGCTAACTCTCGGAAAGCTTCCGCAGTGGCGGATTCTGGTTCTCTCTCAATAACGGTTTGCGCATAAATCTCCGACTCCATAATCGAACGTGAACTTTTTATGTTCCCTATAATTCGTGACCCAATCCCATCGGCAAATTCCTCCACCAGGCTTATATCATCCAGTAAACCACGCACGTTATAAATGAGCCCTCCAAGCGGTGTTCCGTTTCTATCTGCATATCTATAAATCCCTTTACAGATATTATTAGCAGCGAATACCGCCAAATAATCGGACGAAGTAACAATAATCGCCTGGTCTGCAAAGCCTTTTCTGAGGTTCATTCCAAAACCACCACAAACAATGTCGCCCAGGATATCATAAAAGATAATGTCGGGTTCGAGCTTATCCAGAACAATCCGGTGTATCAGGTCTATTGCCAAAGAAACCCCGCGCCCTGCACAGCCTACACCTGGCTCCGGACCGCCTACTTCTATGCATGCAACTCCCTTAAAACCTTCATACACAATGTCTTCCGCTTTGATTTCTTTTCCGTAAACGAACTCAGTGAGCTCAAGAGGTGCGGAAGTCTTCTCTAAGAGGATTTTTGTTACCGTGGGCATAGCCACATCGCCCCGCAGATTTCGTGTGCAATCTGATTTGGGGTCACATCCAACAACCAAAACTCTTTTCCCTTCCTCCGCCAGTGCCGCTGCGACATTGGAAACTATAGTGGACTTCCCTATTCCGCCTTTGCCATAAAATGCGATTTCTCTATATCTTCTTCCCATTTTTTTAGTCTCCTTTGCCTTACTTCTACCTGGTTAGGTCCATCACCGTATTCAACACCAATTCTGTTAGATTGCCTACACCTCTAAAACCGGCGATTGGATAATCAGAGATGAACACCTGGTCAATGGTAGGATAGAACAGCTTTGTCAGGGGTACGTTATCTTCTTTGCAGAATATGGCTTCTAAAGATGAGCCAATCATCAGTTCAATATTCATGGATTCAACAACTTCATTCAGGTGTAATCGGTCATCCACCTTTAAAAAATGCCCGAAATAATCGTCATTCTGTCTCTTGGCTGTTTCGGCATTCGCAGAGGTAACGGCAAGCAGCTTAACATCAAGACATAATTCATCATTCAAGAATCTGGCAAGGTCAAATGCTCTACCGCTTTCTCCTACAATTGCCGTTTTTAGATTATAAATACCCTCTAAGAATCCATAAACGCGCTCCAGCTTTTCTTTTATCCGTTCTTGCTCGGTTTCAATGCTGCGGTAGTCAAGTTTTATCCCCAGAGCGCTGGCAATTGACTCAAGGAATTCCACCGAGCTCCTTAAACCAAAAGGATAAGAAACGACTTTATAAGGAATGCCAAACGTATCCTCCATCTTTTTTGCCAATCCAATTCCCTCACCGCCGAGAACAACGTTCAACTCGGCATCAGGTGCTTTTTTCAGTGATTCAAAAGCGTCACAGGTAAAAATGGTATTAACCACTATCCCCTGGTCCTTTAACATCCGTTTCAGTTCCATCAGGTCGCTTAAAGCGTAAGGATTATCAGATTTTAGTCCAATTAAATTAATCTCTCTTTGATTTCGATGCCCATTTCCCTCACTCATCCTCATATAATCGCATAAACTTGATACTGCCATATCATACCCCATAGACGCGTTTTTGCTATGACCGGGGCAGGGTAAGTGGATAATGGTAACGGGTATCTTCTCCTTTAATTTTAAAATCACTCCCTCTACATCATCCCCCATCATCAGAGGTACAGAGGTACTTAAAATAGCAATGAGCGATGGTTTAAATTGCTCATAAGATGCCAAAAGAGAAAGGCTGAGCTTGTGGTGACCCCCGGTAGATATGTCGCGTAGTCTTAAGCCACCACCGGTTAGTCGTATTTTGTTGTGACCCGCAGTCATGACGCGATATAAAAAATTGTCCGCATGGCAGCAGCTTCTACCATGAACAATCATCATAGCGTCTTCAATACCGCCAAAAGCCCTTATGGCGCCGTTAAGCCGTGTATCTATTGGCGGTTCGATGGCATAGTGGGAACTATATTCATCCATAGAGACAACCTCCATCTCCTCCCTCCGCGATTGTACGCCATATAACGCCCAACTTCTTCCAATGTGGTATCAAATTAGGCTCTTGAACGTCCTTTTCAATCATGTTAACGAGTGGATATTTCTTTATCGGTGTATTCAACGCTTCGATAACCGACTCTGCCAGAATCTTAGCGGAATCAAACCCGATGCTCATGGACTGCATGAAAAATCTCACACCGTTAAATCCTCTGATACCTGCTTCATTGTAACGTGCGATGCCTCCATTACAAACAACAAGCTGAACTCCGCGGTCCTTAAACACTTCGAGCTCCTGCTCAGGAGTCGGGTCCCTTAAGACTTCAGGCTCGCAGCCATATCTACGGGTTGCCTCAATGTCCATCTCAATGAGTTGATTATAAGCGTTATCGCTCATTCCATGACTTTTCATAAAGAAAGAACGGTAACTGATCGCTTCAAGCTTCATCCTGAACTCGCTTACCAGGGTAATGGCAGGGCCAAAAGAAAAACCGTCGAGAACGGCAATTCTGATACCTCTGAGCTTTTCTTTCAAGTCACCACAATTTTCCATCGCTTCCTCTTTCCTCCTTTCTATTATTCCCTCAGCCGATTCTTTTATTCCAAGACGTTCGGCTATTTCAAGCAGTATTCTTGCGGCGCCTTCTATTCCAAATGGATTGCCAGAATCAGGGTCCGACCCAAATGAAGAAGCCGCTAAATAATCAACCCCAAGATGATCCTTCATCCTTTCTATCCAGGGCGAAGGATAGTCAACGATATTCAGCTCAGCTCTCGGCAATTCATACAAATCAGTTAGGTGCGTGTTGTAAAAGCAGATTTTGTTTACCTTGACGCCCATCTCGTTTAGAATTGGAATCAAGTCCATGAATTGGTTCTTGTTTACGTCCATCGGGAAATTAAGGAGATTAACGGACTTTTCTGTTTTCGGAAACGGAGCTTTTGGCAGCAGCAATTGCTCCACGACAGAACACATTACATCGTGGTAGCCGATTGGTCGCCCGGGGATGGATTCGCCCGTCGAGTAAATCACTTCACAGCCCACTTCCTTCTTTGCCTTTTCCACTATGCCACCAAAATCATCCCCCATCATGTCACTGGGACAGGTCGGGATAACCACGATAAGCGCAGGATGTAGCCGGTGATACAAATCAATGATGCTCCTGTACAGTTTGTTTTCACCGCCAAGAACAATGTCAATTTCTGATAGATTGGTGCAAGGCGTCAGGCGAACAGGATAGGAAATGTCAAAGGAATTCATCTGGCGAAGGTTGGCACAGCCCGGAGGTCCGTGGATTAAAGGGACTGCGTCTTTGATGCCGCTGACCGCCATTAAAGCCCCGGCATTCTTCGCAGGCATTGACGCAATACCATGAACAAGCATCGCTACCGGCTGGTATATTCTTGCACGAACCTGTCTGTTGTTACGCGGTCCTCTCTTATTATTCTCTTCTGTATTCATTGTCTTATTAATCTTCCACCAGGATTAGAAATGAAATTCTCAATCGCTCTGTTAAACGCCTCGTGATTCTCAAGATTTGATAAATGAACCGCATCGGGTATTTTCACAATCGTAGAACGTTTAATGAGTTCGTGCATCTTCTCTGCTTGCGGGAAACCCATTTTCTCTTTCTCACCAACAATAATGAGAGTAGGGACGCTAATTTTCGGGATTTCCGCAGTCAAATCAAAATCATAAAAGCAATTCAGATACTTGAGGAGCTCTTCTTCTTTGAATTTAAGAACAGCGTTTCTGAAATAAGCCCTTATCTCTGGATTCATTCCACGGAAAAGTCCAAAGAATAAGTTTACAAATTGCTGCTTAAATGTGTGAATAGTGAATTTAGCAATGGATTTAGGAAAAAGGAGTGTAATTAATCTTTCTTGCGCTGTAAGCCCCCTGACTACTGCGGAATCAGCAATGATGAGTGCATTGAGTTGGTCGGGATATCTCGCTGCAAACATTTGTGCGATCATCCCACCCATGGAAAGCCCACACACAATGGGTTCTGCGATATTAAGGTTGCCGAGTAGAACGTTGAGGTCCTCTGCGAGCATTTCCAATGAGTAATCTCCGTCACACCCTTCGGACTGCCCGTGTCCTCTTATATCATAGGTAATAACTGCATATTTATTTGAAAAATAAGAAATCTGTGGCTGCCACATATTATGGTCAAGTGAAATACCGTGTATTAATATCAACGGCTGACCACTCCCATGAATTTCATAGTAAGTTGCGATTCCATTGGTTATTATTGTATTCTTTTCCATCTTCATTCTTTTCTCCACCATATCATAGCCCTCTTATATTTATGCTTCAAGTGCAATGTTCCATCGTCCTCTACCACCGACATCCTCAATAAATGTTTCCTCAAGATTAACTCCTTTTCTGGCGCTGCTATCATCCCATACATTTCCCCCCATTCGTTCACCGCATTGTCTAAGCTGTTATATCGCTGTTCAAATTTTGAGTCCCATATCTCTACATTCGCATAGATGCCCATATCGTGCAAAATATTGTAAAGATAAATATAATCAGGCCATGCTGAATAGCTTTCATTATAAATCCAGTTAATTATTTCTGCCATGTTCTATCACACCTCTTTCTTATACTTCTCTTTCGTCCTCCTCCTGATTTCCTGACCTATCTTTATCATCTTTTCCGGTGATAATGGCGTTGGGACTGAAGTTTGTGAGTTATTGTAAATTTTAACTGCCAAGTCCCTGAACAAATTGGCTATTTCTGTATTACCGTCATACGCAATTACGGTATTGCCGTCAATCTCAGCTTCTGCAATCTCATGTGCGTTGGGGATATGCCCGATAACTTGTGAGCCAATCTTTTCTGCGAAATCATAAACGACATCTGCTTCATCCAGCATACCACGAACGTTGTAGATGATGCCACCCAATGGCGACCCGCCTTTGTTTGCAAATGCACTTATTCCCTTGCAAATATTGTTCGCTGCGTAAAGAGCGAGATAATCTGCGGATGTTACAATATAGACTTCGTCTGCCAAGCCTCTCCTCAGCGGCATTGCAAACCCTCCACACACTACATCCCCCAGCACGTCGTATATCACTACATCGGGCTTTAATTCCTCAAATGCTTTCAAGCGCTTGAGCAGGTCTATTGCAACTATAACGCCTCTGCCTGCGCATCCGAAACCTGGTCGCGGACCACCGCACTCGGCGCAATACACACCCCTATAACCCCTGTGGATGACGTCTGCAAATTCAATTTTTTTGCCTTCCACAAGCTCTTCTAACCCAAGCCGTTCTATTCCTTTATCTCGGGATACATCAAGAATAGTCGGTATCTGAACCTCTCCTGTCAGGTTCCTGGTGCAGTCTGCCTTGGGGTCACAGCCAATCATCATCACTGATAGCCCGCTCTCTGCCAATGCAGCCGCAATATTCGACCCTATCGTTGATTTCCCTATTCCGCCTTTGCCATAAAATGCTATTTGTCTCATTTTTTAGGTTTAGGATTTGAGAGATGAGGTTTGAGGAACCAGAGTACTGTTTTCTCATACCTCCTTCTTATTCCATTACCTCCTCTCATTTTTTGTTTGTTAGTAATTTTACATTCTCTTCTTATACCTCATTTCATCTCAATTTTGGCTTACAGGTCTTACCGGCACAATATACGGTCTTCCATCGTGATTATTCACCTTCACTTCAACGCCGTAAACATGTTCGATGTTTTCAGGCGTGAGTGCAGAATCGGGGTTACCAGCAGAGAAAATCCTACCATCACTCAGCATTACTATTCTATCAGCGTATCTTGAAGCTAAGTTCAGGTCGTGGATAGCCATAATCGCCGAAATTCCTTTTTCTCTCACGATATTTTTTATGATGTTCATCACTTTTATTTTCAGTTTTACCATCTTACCAGTATTCCCTCCTTCTTCTCATTATCAAGTAAAGGAACAAAGGA
>JAODGF010000165.1 GCA_025464645.1 Methanosarcinales archaeon | reverse complement strand
TTTAGGATTTAGGATTTTCTTCCCGCAAGATATTGAACAATTACACAGAAAGTACTTGAAGTTTCAGAGTCCGAACAGAGAGAAATTAAGAAATCTGTGGGACTGAAGATACCAGATGCTACTCATATCGCGTGTGCGATCAGAGGTGAATCGGAATATTTTATATCTTGCGATGATGAAATATTAAGAAAGAGGTGAAGAGATAGAGAAGCGATATGGAATAAAAGTAAGAAATCCGATTGAATTTATTTGAATTAGAAGGAAGAGAAGATGACGACAAAGGCAGAGGATGTGAAGATAATGGAGAAGGCGCTGGGTGTTACGAAAAAGGAATTGAGCCCGATGGAGTACGCAAGATTCCTGGCGATTATAACACCAAAAGTCGGAGATTCGGTGAGAGAGATTAGAAAATTTCTGCGGTAAATTTGAAATGTGGCGAAGATAAGTCAAATTCTCCTCCACGCGAAATAGAACCTTTGTAACGCAGTGGCATTACAGAGGAGAGCAAAGATAACTAATGTCCAGCCGAGGAAAGGGAAGCTTAGCGAATTTAGCAATCCCGAAACGGGAATTGGATAGGGGTAGAAGAGGGAGAGAAAAGTTGCAGCGATGATAATCACAAGGCGGTCTGCTCTGCCTATCAAACCGCCGTACACCCTGCTCAACCCCACCGCCTGTGCCTGCGTGCCCATATAAGATGAGAGAAAAACACCAATAATCGCAATTACGCCGATTTCCCATCTTGGATTCACATAGCCACCGAGGATAATGCCTCCAATAATGAAGACGTCTGAATACCGGTCGAGCACGTGGTCAAGGAAATCACCCTTTTTGCTTGCATTCCCGGTTTCACGGGCTAAAACACCATCTAAAGCGTCCATGAAAGCGTTCAGACAAACGAAAACGCCAGCGAGCAGCAGAAGGAAGTTAAAAACGTGGTGGATGCGGTTACCGGCGAAGAAGAAAAACAAGCCGGCGAGTATAGCGCAGCCTAAGGAGAGAACGGATAATAAATTCGGTGTGAAGCCTATGGCGGCGAGGAATTTCGCTATCCTTCTCGCGAACCTGCAATTATCTACATAGTCACGCAACAGAGAATCGAGCGCCATCTTGTAATTACTGAATATCACGTGCTTATAAATCCTAAACTCTAATTTCTAAATCAAAAACAAATTTTGGGATTTGATGGTATGATTAAGTTCGCCTCTATAAAAACATGGAGGTGGAAAGAAAATAGTGAAGACGGACTTGATTTGGTACTTAGGATTTGGGATTTTTCACCATTTTTATCTCATAATCATGTATTACCGGATTGGCAAGAAGTTTTCTACACATCTCTTCTACTTCCTGCATCACCTTCTCTTCTTCTTTTTCTGGCTCTATCCCTATCCTGAATGTTTTCGCAGTTTTTACACTGCGCACATCTCTAAAACCGAGCAGGTTCAACGCCTTTTTCGTATTCTCTCCCTCAGGGTCTGCAACTCCATGCTTCAGTTTTATCGTTACATCTACTTCTTTTGTCATTGTAATTCTATCTCCCGCTCCAGAACCTCGATTAAAGTAGTCGCTAAACGCTCGATTTCTTCTGCGTCTTCCCGTGTTATCTTAGCGTGGCCAACATCAACTGCAACCCTAAAATCCTTTTCAGCTATCCGCCGCGTGAATGTTTGATGATACAACTTGGCTAACTCCAAATACCCTTTAACCTCTCCCCTTATCAGCTCCTTCTCATCCATTTTATATACTTCCTTCCCTTTTTTAATCGCATTGTATATAAAATAAGAATTGTCATCTCTTCCTTCTCTGATAGAGAACCACTATTAGAATTATTATCACCGCTATTACTGCTGCAATAGGCAGCACGAACACGAGGTTCTCTGTAACTGGAGATGGTACTTCCACCGTTTTCACAAGCGAAGCGGCGTAGAGGGCATCATCGGCAATAACTTTTTCTCTGAACTCATACTTCCCGCTCTTCCAGCCTCCCTTTGGTATATAATTGTATTTAATTTCGGTTCGGTCAAGGGGAAGGAAAGGTGATGAGTAAATAGTAAGGCTCTCGGAAGTCGCTCCTGATACCTCAAGCGAAATGGAGACATTTGGCAAGTCTTTGTAGAGATTCTTTACCACTGCAACCACATAAACGTAACCAATTCTTCCGGATTCGTCCTTCGCAGGTAGCGCATCGAAGACCTCAAAATAAACACTCCTTATGGGCAATTCAATTCTTTTCTCCTCATAAGCCGCTACTTCAAATTCTTCGGATGCCGATTCTTCACCGAGCAGGTATGCCTTCGCAGTGTATCGCCCGGGAACCACACGCTTTTTCAATTCGCCCTCTGCACTTGCTATCTCATAGCCACTGCGGAATAGCTTGACAAGAGCGGTAGAAGCGATGTTCTCCACGGGGTCTATCGCAGCGACATCAACCTCTGCATACTCACCCGTGACAGTGACGTTCGCTTCCTGAGCTGCGGAAGTAAGGACTTTTATGGGCAGGTCTCCCCTGACTTCTTTTATTATTGCAATCACTTTTACCGTGTAATTCCCGGGAACTGCGTCCTCACGAGCTTTCAGAGAGATGTAAACCCTCTTGTATTCGTCTGGATTCAAGAAACAGCCCTTAGATGAAAGATTGACCTCAATGAACTCTGGCGCTTCGTATTCCATATCTACACGAACACGTTTGTCCTCTTTGTTAAATGCGACAATATAAACGTCCTTGCTTGAAATCTCTTCGCCCTGCGCCAGCACGTAATCATGTGCGTAAAACGAGCCCGAGATGGCTATGCCTCCGCTGCACGTCTGAACTGCTATTAGCGCGAAAAGGAATACAAGTGCGAGTATCCATGCGCTGTTCCTCTTTTTCATCTGTTTTTTTTCCCGATTCATGAAATTTCTTATGAAGTTCCCAATCCAAACGCCATGATCAACCCCTCTAAATTATCTGTTGTCCATGAATTACCATTGTAATACCAGGCTGCTTCTCCTTTGTTTGCATCTCTTTTATTTTTGTTCTTATAATCTGCGCCCCAATAATAATCATAGCCACTCGAAGCGTCCGGACTCTCAAGCACTAACCAGTAAGTGGCTCCACCTGCAAGCGAGCAATTTAAACTCGCATTTACCCAGCTATAAGTCGTGTTAACGCTACTGTTCGCGATAGTACAACATGCGAGCTCAGTTCCTGGCTCTATGCCGCCATCTTCGTGAATCTTCACATATATATCACCATGAACCAACTCATCGGCTCGCTTTAGATACACGCTCACACTCGTAGCTGTCCGGTTGTCCGTAGGTACAAATGTCTGAGCACGTTTGTAATCTGCGCCGAAGGTGAGGTCTTCTACTATTCTTGCAGGCGAAACAGCATAGAGGGTACCTTCTGAGATCACCGTCGCAGTGAATTTATACCTACCGCTCTGCCAGCCCATCATAGGTATATAATTGTATCTGGTTTCTGTTCGATTAAGAGGCAGGCTACCGGACGAATAAAGGGTATAGTTCTCGGAACTTGCGCCTGTGTACACGTTAAGGATGATAGAGGCATTTGGCAATTCCTTGTAGAGATTCTTTACCACTGCAACAACATAAACATAAATAATCCTTCCAGGATCGAACCTCACCGGTAATGCATCGAAGACCTCGAAATAGACACTTTTTATGAGTAGTTCAACCCGCTTCTCCTCGTATGCACGAACTTCAAAGTCTGCGCTTGCTACCTCCTCACCGAGCAGGTATGCCTTTGCGGTATAGTCACCTGGAACAACCCGCTTATTCAATTCGCCTTCTGCACTCGCTACCTCATAGCCACTGCGTAAAAGCCGGACGAGCGCGGTGGACGCGATGTTCCCCACGGGGTCTATGGCGGCTACGTCTACTTGCGCATACTCACCTGTCACCGTAACGTCCGCTTCCTGGGCTGCGGAAGTGATTACTTTTATAGGCAGCTCACCTTCTACCTTTTTGTATATGTTTAGCTTGCCGTGTTCTGATATCACTTCTAACTCATAGGTTCTGCCATCACAGATATTCAGGGTAGCTTCTTTCTGCTCTGCATCCAGAATTATCTCGGCTGCTTTTTCTGCCGTAGAGATATTGATCGTCGAGTTGTCTCCAGATTTGTTAATCGCTGCATGATTCACCCAATCAAGACCAAAATGAACCTCAAGGAATTTTTTGAATCGCTCATTATCCTCTCCGGGTACATCGTCCCAGCAAAAATAAACCCCTTTTAGCATCGCAATTACTTTTACCGTATAGTTATCAGGAACAGCATCTTCCTTTGCTTTCAATGTGATGTAAACCCTTTTGTATTCGTCAGGACCCAGAAGACTTTTCTGAGGTAATAGAGAGACCTCGATACAATCTGGTGCTTCGTATTTCATGTCAAGACAGGCATATGTGTCCATATTGTTAAATGCGACCACGTATATGTCCCTGCTCGAAACCTCTTCGCCCTGCGCCAGCACGTAATCATGCGCGCTAAAGGAGCCGGAAATCGCTACACCGCCACTGCTTAAAGGAATTGCAAGCATAAAGGAAAAGATAACGGTAAGGAATGCGAGTTTCCATGCATTTTTACCTTTTTTCATTTTTTGTCCTTTCCTATTATCTCCCTTACTTCCATATATATTGTTATGGTCTATCCATTTGCCATCTGCACGTAGTACGTACCGCTATATGTACCCGGAAGCAATCCCTCTGATGCAACACACAGCCACTGGTATATCCCACTGTTCTCGCCACCTTCCGCAGTAGGACCTGGCACATTCTCAAAATCTGTTATCGTAGTGTACGTATCCCGCACGTAATTGAAGGTATCTAAGGAGCACGAGCCATCTACTTTCAATGCGAATTCGCCAGGGGAAAGTGTGCCATCCCAATCGAGTGTTGTCGTGTAGCCGTTATTCAGCCAGTTCGCGGATTTGCTCTCGAGTTTGTAATTACCATTCGCAATGATACTGACATCTATCTTAGTGTCGCTTGGGTTCACAATTGGTTTATCTGTGTCACTGAGATTAATACCTCCGAAACTGTATGCGGTATCTACTGCACTAATTTCACCATACCAGCTCATATTTATCCCAAATTTGTAAGTCCAATCCCAGTCTTCTGCTTTATCGGTAACTGTAACGTAGAGATTCCAGTCAGTGTTGCCGTCAATCGTTTCCACGGCTACCTTGCCGGGGATGAAGTGGAGTACAAACGTTCCAGAGGTAGCATTAAAGTATAGTGGCTTTTTACAAGCATTTTCGTTAATTCCCCACGTCCCTTCGGGACCTACTTTCTTCCATTCCGGACTCGCCCCAGCAGTCCATGTGTAAGTTGCATGCTCATTCACGCTGTCATCGGCGTGCCACGACGTTGCCACCACAACCTCGATTTCTTTAATGTCGTTTAAAGTGTTAGCATCCGAGACATCAAATTTCACCGCGTATTCACTCGTTGGATCCATGGTATCGCACAAGGTAGTTTCATCCGAGTGATACAACCTGATGTTTCCCACATCCGGCTTGTCATTACCTATATGAAAACTACCTTCCGAAGAGGTTTCAGTACCCATTGTGGCTGGTAACGTGGTAGCAATTGATACTACCAATGCAATCATCAGCGCGCACAATTTTTTATCCATCTTCATTCCATATCACCTCCTTTTGATTGATTAATTTACCCATTCGCTACCTGCACGTAGTACGTACCGTTATATGTGCCCGGAAGCAGACCCTCGGATGCAACACACAGCCACTGGTATATCCCTCTGTTATCGCCATCTTCCGCGGTTGGACCTGGCACACTGTCGAAATCAGTTATCGTGGTGTACGTATCACGCACGTAATTGAAGGTATCTAAGGAGCACGAGCCATCTACTTTCAATGCGAATTCGCCAGTAGTCAGTATGGCATCCCAATCGAGCGTTGCTTCGTAGCCGCTATTTATCCAGTTTGCTGATTTGCTCGCGAGTTTGTAGTTCCCGTTCGCTATCGTTGTAACGTTAATAGCACCATCAGAATCGGTAATCGTCACATTTTCCGCGTTGAGCTGAACAGTACCAAACTCATACGAAGTGTCCACCGCGATTAGCTCGCCATACCAGAGCATCTCGTAACCCCATTCTATCATGTCATCAGATGCAGATTGCTTGTCCGTAACCTTCGCATAGATGTCCCATGCGTCTGACTCTCTCGCTACTTTGCCAGGCGTGAAATGGAGCCACCATGTGCCCGAAGTGGAGGTAAAGTCAGAAGGCTGTTCGCATGCGTTGCTATTTATAGCCCACGTACTGCTCCCGGAGGGTCCCTGCCAGCCACCGGAGGGCGTCCACAGGTACGTCGCCTTATCGGTAGCTTCATCATTCGCGGTCACCGCAGTAGCGTTTGTCTTCAGAATCACCTTTATCTGCACGATGTCTTCAAGCGTGTTCGCATCCTCTACGTCTATCTTCACCGCGTATTCGGTCTGCGGTGTCATCTGCGTGGTCGTGCTCGTTTCGTCTGATTCGTACAGTGAGAAATCCGTTACCTCCGGTGCAGCGTTCTGGAGTGTGAAGTCCCCTGTCGGGGATGCTTCGGTAGAGGGTGCAGAGGATGGCTGTGTTGTATAAGTGCAGTAGATGGAGAATGTTCTGTTACAGTTTGGACCCCAGTTCCACCCGGGACTCCATGGATCCGGCCAATCTCCATAATCCTCAAAATCTCCTGCTCCGGTATTGGGTTCTGTGCAGTCGAAATGCATAGGGCAATATGTCCCGTCTGATGCCCATCCAACCAGATAGTAATCTGTATTACTGCTAAGAGATGGTGAGTCGATTATATTAAATGTTTCCCATCTTGCAGAATAATCAGAGGAGAAGCATTTTTCTTCTGTTTGAGCAACCAAGGAATTATCGCTTTTTTTATAAATGGCACCCTTGAAATATGTTGTACCATAATAGGGGTGAACATATATAGTCAAACTCTTGGCTATTCCGTTTTCGGGACAAGTAAACCAGGAACCGGCAATCTCATTAGCAGTATGAGCCTCTGCTCCTCCCACGCTATCATATCCAAATGTCGGATCAATCACCACTGGATAAACTGCATTATTTAGCCAGTCCTGCTCAACAGTAACTGTTAAAATATCTCTTTGTTCATCTATATTCAACTCACCCCAAATCTCATTCCTCTTGGCATCATAGACTTTTGGTCTGTATATATGGAATGCTTTTCCTGTCTTGTAATTCTTGCCACCTAATTGAGTATAATCCCCCTGCTTTGATTCATGATATACCGCATAAGAACCCACCACCCACTCCGAAGTGAACACATCGGGCGTCCCATCGCCATCCGTATCAGCCCACGTGGGATGTTCGGGATGCAGCGGCGGCTGGTAATAGAACTTCAAGCCTTCTGTCTCTATCGGAAAGCTGAACACATTCGTAGCGGGTTTATCCTTCAACACGAGGTCGAATTCCACTCCTCCTTCTTCGTTTTGCCTGAACCTGATTTCTTCACCTGCAATTACCTCTGCAATTACCTCCGGCTCTTTTGGGTAGAACTCCACCTCATACGCATCGTTTGACCACATCAATCGGTTATCGTAGAAATCCGGCACTTCCTGTTCTACATAGGGCACGTCCACCTTTAAATATACCTCGCCGTCCCATTTACTCAGGTTCAGATACGGCTGTGGTGGCGAATGCCTCCGGCTTCCGATTTCTATCTTGTCCCCGCTCAGGGACTTAAAACCGTAAGTTGTCGGATTGAGCTCTGTTATCGTTAAAACCTCTGTACCGGTGAATTGCGTATCTCCCGGGCATGTAAATGACAGGAATGCAAATACGGGCAGCAATGCCAGTATTATTGCCAGTACAATATACCTTTTCATCTTCATTTTTATTTGCTCATCTCCATTTTTACCATGTCATACACGCTCCCTCACGAAAAAAGAAAAAAAGGAGGAAAAAGAAGTTTTTTCACGTTATTGTTTATGCGTCAGCTATCTGCACGTTGTAATTTCCGCTGTAGGTACCGGGCAGCAATCCCTCGGTTGCCACACATACCCACTGGTATATCTCTTTGGTGTCTCCCGTTTCGGCTGTCGGCGCGTTTACATTATCGTAGTTCGTTATTGTCTCGGATGTAGTGCTTACATAGTTAAATGTACCGACATCTCCGTTTCCATCTACTTTCAGTGCGAAATGCCCTGCTTCTAGCGTGCCATCCCAATCCAGGACTGCCTCATCAGAACCCTTTACCCAATTTCCTGATTTGCTCAGCAGTTTGTAATTACCATTAGATATTGTCTTAACGTCTATGTTGTGGTCACTTGGTGTAGAAATGGATTTATCAGTGTCGCCAAGACCTATATCCCCGAAAGAGTACGAACTATCCTCAGCACTTATCTCACCATACCAGTTCATTGTTTTTCCCCATACGATGCTATCGCCAGATAAGCTTCCTTTATCTGTAACCTTCACGTAGATGTCCCATGTGGTAGATTCTTTGGCTACTTTACCGGGTACGAAATTAAGCCACCATGTCCCGGAGGTTGCTCCGAAGTCGGTTGGCTGGCTGCTTGTACCAGTATTAACGTTCCATGTGCTCCCAGATGGACCCACTATACTCCATGTTCCTCCTGCTGTCGTTGTCCACTTATAAGTCGCTTTATCGGTCACGGTGTCTGACTCGTCCGTGCTGGTCGTGTTTGTCTTTATTATCACCTGGATTTCGTTTATATCGTTTAGCGTATTCGCATCGGAGATATCTATTTTCACTGCGTATTCATTCTGAGGATTCATAGCGCTAATTGTTGGGTCGGAATGGTCGGCATTATGCAACGTAATACTGGTGACCGAAGGCGCCGCATTACCCAGATTGAAACTGCCTTCCGAAGAGGTCTCATCAGCCATTGCGGGCAGGACTGTTGTGCCGATTGCCACCATCATCACTACGAGCAAAGCAAAAATTTTTGTTCTCATTTTTTTCATTATCACCTCCTAAATTTTTATATCCCTCGTCTTTTATAGTATCCATTTGAGGTATCCTATATGGTAACCCTCAATGTTGTAGGTTGAAAGAAGCGATATAAATAGGTATAAGAATTTTACCTACGGAAAATAGTTATGAAACTTAACCCGCTGTTCTGAACACATACTGGGAAATCCCACAATAGATATTGAGCAATTACTTTTTTTCTGTTGAGAATCTGTGTAATTACGCTAACTGCTCCTCCATCTGTTTATAAAGCCTCAAAAATTTCTCGCCCTTTTCCGTTGTTGTGTATTCCCTGCTCGTATTCCCTATAAATCCTTTACCCTCCAAAAAAGAGAGATATTCGCTCACTATCTTGAAATTAAGATTCGCTTTATATACAATCTGTGTCTTCTTTGCCCCTCCCCTTGCTACTGAAAGGACATCCGCGATTATCTCGAATTTACCCCTTCGCCCTTTATTTTCAATCATCATCTGCGACATTTTATCTCTTTATTATCTTCGACACCGCTCGCTCTTTTTCCCAAATATGGTGTCCATGCAAGGTGTCATACATGGTAAGCATTTATGGAAGGGTTATATAAGCTTTTCTAATTTTATCATGAATGTATCCGGTAATGGCAACCATACTTTTATATACCCTCTGCACCAATTTTATGTTATTACATAAATAAGATGAAAGTGAAAGCGGAAGAAGAGGTATACGCTAAAATAATTGATGTTATACAGAACATCGGGGGTATAGGTGCAACCATAGAGGAGATCTCGGAGGCAGTGCAACTTGGAAGGCATACGCTGTCCAAATATCTGAACCACTTGCGTGCTGATGGGCGCGTCTCGTACAAGCAGATAGGAAGAGCAAAAATATGGTTCGTGAGTAAATCGCCTTTGCAGCACATCTTCCTGCTAAGCGAAGAAGAGAAGACATATACCGAGAAGATCTTCTCTCGCATTCTCTCCTATATGCCCGAAGGCATTCTGATTCTTGACTTTGATTACAATATCCTCTTCATGAACCGGTATTTGACCGCACTTTATGGGGATTGCATCGGGCAGAAATATTATCACGTCTTCTTTGGCTCTGCACGTCATGACCACAGTCGAATAGCAGAGATTATTGATGGAAGTTCAGCAGAAGTGGAAAGCCGCGAGGAAGATAAAGAGGGGAGAATACTGGACATCAAAGCGAGGCGGGTAGAGAACCCTGACGGCTCCTTCTCCGTTATCGCTATTATCCAGGATGTCACAGAAAAAGTGAGGTATGAGAAGCGAATAAAAAATCTCTCTGAACTGCACCGTCTGCTCGGCGAGTCGGTTAACAGGTCTTATACGATCCACCAGTTGTGTTCCACGATACTCAAGAACTTACGAGATGTAATCAGTTTCGACTTTGGCGATATATTGATTTACGACCCTGTTAAAGATATGCTTTTCAGTTACGCTCAGATAGGTTATCCCGTTGAAGAAACTATTGGAGCAGAAGAATGGAAGAGGAGAATAGCAATGGAGGCAATCCGCCGCAAGAAAGTCTTCTTCTTTGACTTCCTCGATAGAGGGAAAGGCATGGTTGAGCTCGGACTTGCCCAAACCGCTTTTCGCTTAGCCGGGGAATATAATCTTCAAGAGATTTATGCGATTCCACTGAAGACGAAGGGTGAGCTTCATGGCGCTCTCCTCATCCTGTGCCGCACTGGAAGAACGATTTCTGAAGAAGATAGAAGTTTGCTTGAGGGTGTATCAGAGGCAATCGCTGGTGGTATTGCCAAAATTAAGGCGGAAGAGGAGTGGAGGCTCAAAGCAAATGCCATTAGAATCTCCACTCAACCTATTTTTATGACCAATCTGGAAGGAAATCAGACCTATGTGAATCACGCATTCATGGAAATGTGGGGCTATGAATCAGAGAGGGAGGTTTTAGGACGTCCCTGCTCAGAATTCTGGAAAGACGAATCTAAAGCTGAGGATGTTCTAACCATGGTGCGTAAAAAAGGGACGTGGGAAGGGTATTTGATTGCCTTGCGGAAAGATGGCTCAGAATTCAATGCCCGATTGTCCGCTTCACTGGTAATAGGCAAAAAAGGACCTTTTCAACTGGTCGCTGTCGTCACGCCTGCTGAAAGTTTTAAGTAATGGCAGTTAATATTCTACTTAGGTGAAAAAGGGCGGATAAATTAGCTGTCGGGCGAGACGAGGATTTTAAGCAGATTTACGTCCCTTTTATAAAGGTAAGATAAACCAAAAAATCAAATCGGAAAATATTATTGCATATTAATTAAAAACATGGTGGTTGCAGGAGAGGGGGGAAAAGTGTTCACCGGTATAAAAAAAAGGGACGGCAGAGTAGAACTGTTTGAGGTGGAGAAGATTACAAATGCGCTTCGGAAGGCAGGCGCAGCAACCGGTGAGTTCGGAGATGAGATAGCACAGAAATTAACCTTAAAGGTCTTAAATTTAGCTCAGCAAGCGATTCCCCGTGAGATACCGACCGTGGAGGAGATCCAGGATGTGGTCGAGGAGGTTTTATTGTCCTCTCCTTATCGCAAAACCGCAAAGGCATATATCATCTATCGCGAACAGCATGCGGGAATCCGGGAGATAGCGGCTAAAGCGGACGTTGACCTGGTTGACCAATACCTGGAGAAGCTCGACTGGCAGGTAAATGAGAACAGTAACATGAGTTTCTCTTTACAGGGCTTGAACAATTACGTCTCTTCGGAAATCAGTAAGATCTACTGGATGCGGAAGATATACCCTCCGGAAGTAAGACAAGCGCATACTGGGGGCGATTTTCACATTCACGATTTGAATTTGCTCTCCGTTTATTGTGTTGGCTGGGACCTTTTTGATTTGTTAGTAGAGGGATTTAAGGGCGCGCAGGGAAAAATAGAAAGTAAACCTGCTAAACATCTCCGTTCGGCGCTGGGGCAGGTGGTTAATTTCTTTTATACGCTGCAAGGAGAAGCTGCTGGCGCTCAGGCGTTTTCGAACTTCGACACGCTTTTATCGCCGTTCATAAGATATGACGGATTGGGATATAAAGAAGTGAAGCAGGCATTGCAGGAGTTTGTATTCAACATAAATGTGCCTACAAGGGTGGGATTTCAAACGCCTTTCACGAACATTACCTTAGACTTAACCGTTCCTGAATACTACGCTAATCAAGGCGTGATTATTGGCGGGGAGATACAAAAAGCGGTGTACAAGGAATTCCAGGAGGAGATGGAGTTATTCAATAGGGCGCTTTTAGAGGTAATGGCAGAGGGAGATGCGAAAGGAAGAGTATTTAGTGTAGATGGAGCTTGTTTATGCCTAATTAAAAATTCCGGGAAGATGAGATTGATAAAAATTGGAGATTATATTGACGGTTTAATGGAAAAGGGGAAGCCAATTTATATTAAAGAGAATAATTGTCAAGTATTAGATGTAAGAAAATCTGATATAAACTGTTTAGGATTGAAAGAGGGGAAGATAGATTGGCAAAAAGTCAACTTCTTAGTTCGCCATCAGCAAAAAAATCTTTTAAGAATTTGCACTCAAGGTGGTTTCAGTATTAAAGTCACACCTTCGCACTCTGTTTTAGTATTGAAAGGAGGGAAAATACAAAGTTTTGAGGCAGAAAAATTGAAAGAGGGAGATTATCTAATAATGCCAAAAGTTATTCCTCAGGGGGAAAGTAAAACATCTAAGCTCTCATTAGCTGAAGAATTTCTGAAAAAAGGGAAAGCACGGGGAATTTATGTACGCCAAGCTACAAAGAACAAAAAACCTTCTGTTTTTCCGCTGACAAACATAGCTGAAAGGTTGAAAGAGTTTGAGATATCAAAACTAAAATTGAAGTTAGCGGGTTCATCAATAGAAATCTCAAATGACTTGCCCATTACAAAAGAATTAGTGGAATTTCTGGGTTGGTATTGTGCTGAAGGGTCAGCAGAGAAAAGCGAAAAATACGGGGGGATTAGTTTGGGATTCAATTTGAAAGAGGAAAAGCAAACAGCTTACCATATTGCTAAATTAATCGAGAAAATTTGGCCTGGAATTCCAGTGCATTCCCGAGAGATCGAGGAAAGAAACTTGATAGAGGTAAGGATTCATTCTAAACTTTTAAGAAGGATAATCACCGAACTATTCGAAGTGGGAAATAATACGGACAAAAGAGTACCGCAAATTATTTTTGAGCTTTCTCCTGAAATGAAGCGAATATTTCTGAATGCCTACTTTAAGGGGGATGCTTGGCTAACTGAGAACATTGTGGTCAACTCTATTTCTCGGGAATTGATCTATGGTATTTCTGTCCTTTTAAAACAATTGGATGTTTTTCATACTCTAACAGAATATGATTGGAGAGGAAGACCTCGCTGGAGAATCAATATTTGGCAAAACAGGGGATTAAAAGCCAAAAATTCTTGGAAAAACGAGCTTTCTTGCCTGAGAATTAAAAAAATAGAGAAAACTTTTTCTTCTAACGGAATGGTTTATGATTTTTCTACCGAAAGCGACAACTTCGTTGCAGATCAATTTTTAGTTCATAATACCTTTCCTATCCCCACTTACA
>JAODGF010000164.1 GCA_025464645.1 Methanosarcinales archaeon | reverse complement strand
ATGTTTTCATCGCCAGAAGAGGTCTTCGAGAAAGAGAAGAGATACATGATGCAAACATACAAGAGACCACGAATAGTGCTACGAGAGGGAAAAGGAGCAACGGTAAAGGATTCCGTGGGAAGAGAATATATAGATTGTGTCGGCGGCATCGCAGTAAACGCAGTTGGATATTGCCACCCAGTAGTGGTAAATGCGATAAAAGAGCAAGCTGAGAAGCTCATGCACACCTCGAATCTGTATTACACGGAGCCGCAGGTGGAACTTGCAGAGAAGCTTTCAGGAATAAGCGGTATGGACAAGGTGTTCTTCTGTAATTCGGGAGCAGAAAGTGTGGAAGCCGCGCTGAAGTTGGCAAGTAAAGTGACCGGGAAGCATAACTTTATCGCTGCGGAAGGCAGTTTTCATGGTCGCACATTAGGTTCTTTGAGTGTGACGTTTGAAACAAAATTCAGAAGCGTATTTGAACCTTTACTGCTGAACGGAGTGAAATTTGTGCGATACAATGATGCAGAGGCAATTAGAGAGGCGATTGATGTGGATACTGCTGCGGTTATATTAGAGCCTATTCAGGGCGAAACAGGGATAATAATTCCATCAGAAGGCTATTTGAAAGCGGTTCGAGAGATATGCGAAGAGAAAGGTGTTTTGTTAATTTTAGATGAGATACAGACAGGTTTTGGTCGCACCGGGAGATGGTTTTGTAAGGAGTATGAGGGTGTAGTGCCTGATATAATGACGATAGCGAAAGCGCTCGGTGCTGGTTTTCCAATTGGAGCAATGCTCGCAAAAGAGGGAATAGAATTTCAAACCAGCGAGCATGCCTCAACCTTTGGTGGCAATCCGCTGGCATGTGCGGCGGCATTGGCGTCTATAAGAGTGATAGAAGAGGAGAGGTTAGTGGAAAGGTCGAGAGAGCTTGGTGCGTATTTCATGGAGAAGGTGCACGAGGACGGGATAGATTCAAACCTAACAGTGAAGGAAATAAGAGGGAGAGGGCTGATGATAGGGCTGGAGTTAATGAAGCCCTGCGGTGAGATGGTCGAGAAGGCGCTTGAGAGAAGAATTTTGATTAATTGCACTTCTGATACTGTGATAAGGCTGGTGCCGCCACTGGTTATAAGTAAGGAGCAGATAGACAGGGTGATTTCTGTTTTGCGCGAGATTATGTAGTTTAAGCTCCTTATATAAAGGCGCTAAAAGGGCGTTATGACAAAGAAGGGATTGAAATATCGTAGCCTGTGAGGAAGATATATTATGCAAGATAGGATATAAAAGCAATGCGAGTAACGTTGGAGCTCGGGTATGATGGTAAATTATCGCTGCCGATACAGTATAATTATCTGTTGCAGGGTTTCTTATACGGGAATATAACGGAGGAGCTTGGAGCTTTCTTGCATGATGAAGGGTTTGTGCATGGTAAGAGAAGGTTCAAGATGTTCACGTTCTCGCGGTTGCGTGGCGAGTATGAGCTGAAGGGAGATAGGATAGAGTTTTGCTCGCAGCCTGTACGGCTCACGATAAGCTCGCCCTACGGCAGGTTTATAGAAGAATTTGCGAATACACTACTCAGAAGGGAGGAGCTGGAGCTTGGAGGGCAGGGGATTTATGTTGGCTCAATAAGGGTTCATCCGGAACCGGAGATAGGGACTGAGATGATGATAAAGACGCTTTCGCCTGTGGTGGTTTACAGCACCGTGCAGACGAAGGAGGGAAAGAAGAAGACGTATTATTATTCGCCTTATGAAGCGGAGTTTGTGGATTTGATGGATAATAATTTAAGGAAGAAGTATGCGGCGTTTTTTGGTAAAGATGTGAGAGCGAGGAAGTTGAAGATGGAGATTGCAGGTAGACCGGAAGAGAAGATAGTGAAGTACCGCGAAACGGTGATAAAGGGGTGGATGGGACGGTTTGTACTGAAAGGGAATAAGAGGTTGCTTAAGCTGGGATACGATTGTGGTTTGGGAGCGAAGAATTCGCAGGGGTTCGGGATGGTGGTGGTGGATGAAAGGAGAGATAGATAGAATAGTAGGGAATTTAAAGAAGTATCCGGAAGTAATGGTTATAATCTTATTTGGTCCTTATGCGAGAGGGGAGGCAAAACCAATCTCTGATATAGATATAGCAGTGATGACCAAGGAGCAAAATTAGAAGCAGAAATCGCCAGTTTTTCATCGGATATTTTAGATGGCGTGCCTTTTTCAAGGCTACCTCTATATATGCGCTAATTTTGAAGGCTATTCACGGGATGTGAAGGTTTTATATAGGGTGATGGTGTAGAGGAGTAACAGGGGTGAAAAAGGGAATAGGGATGTGTCAGGATGAAGGGGTGGGGGATGATAGAAGATGATTTTGGAGGGGAAGGAGCCAGAATGATGCCAAAGGAAAAAGAATTCTTCTGGACCGGGCATCCCTTTGTTGATGCAGGACTCGTGGCGATTCTTAGTGTTTCAAATAAAGAGAAAACAGAAGATTTAACAGAGGGGGACATATTTAAAGCAGTAGATTTTGTATCAAAACTATACGCCAAGGATTCTTGGTATAGGACTATTCAAGGGCAGATTTTCCCAAACAGTGGTGTGTTAATGGTAAATCCGAGTATGAAAAAAAATAGGTCACCTAACAAAATAACAGAGAATCTGAGGAAACTATACGATGAAATTCCAGAGGCAAATGGAAGCGATAATATATGCGTGGCTTGTGGTAGAAGAGAAAGGTTGGAGAAACTGGACCTTATTGGAAAAAGTAGCCAAATAGTTGGCAGGCATGTGGTTCCTCTGGTTGGTACAGGAGATATGCTTAATTTCTTCCATTCTGGAAGCAGAAAGGGGTTCGCTGTCTGTGCAGCGTGCTTATTTTTAATTCAGTTTATGCCAGTGGCATCCTACAAACTCGGTAGGATATTAACTATCCACGCTTATCCTCCAAAATATTCTCTACTACTTGCTGAAGATGCTGTTGAACATGCCAGACGAAGTAGCCTGATTTCAGATGGTAGAGGTTTTCGACGAGCTGAGAGCTTTCTTTTTCATAAGGTTGCAGATATTTCAAGAGAGCTTAATGAAAATTGGAAATACGCATCAGTAAGTGCATATTATTTTACAAATTTTAACCAGAGGCAAGAAATGGAAATAACATTCTTTCCCTCATATGTGTTGGAATTTATTGCTTATGCGGAATCAGTAGATTCTGTGGGATGGAGAGGCATTGTTAGAAGGGGATGGCGGGATAAAAAAGGAGATTTTGAAGAGCTTGAGAAAACTACTCGAAAAAACGAAGTTTATAGAAGGTTGCTCAACGGGGAGAGTATCCTGAGATATTTTTATGATGCCACGAATAAAAAAGTTATTACAAGCTGGAGGCTTTTGGAGTATTATGCTCGAGAGGTGTTGAAAATGGATGAAACAGTACTGGGTTTTATTAAAGAGGTCTCAGATAGAATTATTGAGACCATTGGAGAATAGGAAGACAACAGACTTAAAAGGACGGTCAGGGAACTTGAACAGGCGAATAGACTTTATCGGTTTGAGGGGTTCTTTATACGTGTGGAGAAACTGCGGCAGAAACTTGAGATACCCAATGCGCTTCTGAAATTTGACGAATTTGCCCTGCTGCTAACAGGATATGGCGAAGACATAAATGTCTCGTGGAGGGTTGTAAGAGATTTGATTCTGTTTAGAATTTACGAAAGGCTTCATGATCGTCTAATGAAAGTCGTAAGTGAAGGAGAAGAGGAGGAAGAAGAGGAAATAGAAGGTGGTGAGGAAGAATGAAATTTGGTGTTGGAATGGTTTTGGTGGATGCGCCTCATTCAGCCCTGAACATGGCGGGAACAGAGGAGGGAACGGAGCGGAATAAAGTGGTTGTGAAGAAGTTCAGAAGAGGGAGATACGACTATCCATACGTTTCGGCACAGGCGTGGAGATATTGGTGGAGGAGTACACTCAAAGAGCACTTTGGATGGAAGCTTTCAGAGCTTATAAAGATTGAAGGGAAAAATCAGGTATATACGGCTGCGAATCCGATTAAATACCCGGATGACGATATATTTGGTTATATGCGAGCTTTAGGTGGTGGACAGACTGTTACAAGGATTTCACCACTCAAAACGACACCACTGGTATCTATCCTACCAGCTCTAAGCTCGGTATCATCAAATACTGATTCATTTTCAAGGCATGACGGAGACCCCGTGTTATACGAACAGCAATTCTATTCAACGGTCTTGAAAGGGGCTTTTTCGTTTGATCTAGATTCGATAGGCAGGTTCAGTTTAGCTGATAGAGCAGGCTATCGGAATATTATAAAGCCGGAAACGAAGGGTAAAAAATCCAGGGAGTTGCTAGATGAGTACAATAAAATGTTGGAAAGTGCGAAGCGGGCTGGAGCTACAACAAGCGAAAGAGAGTGGGTACTTCCAAGCGATAGAAGAAGAGAGAGGATACGTGATGCCATAAAAGCTCTGAAATACATTTACGGTGGTGCAAAGCAAACGTTGTTTTTGACTGACGTTACGCCTAAGTTCGTAATTTTTGCAATATTTGAAGGGGGCATAAATCCATTTATAAGTGATATTGTACGGGAAGACCGAGGAGAAGTGAAATTGAATGTTGAAACGCTGACATCAAGAATTAAGCAATACAAGGAAATACTAAACCCGAAGAAGATTATAGTCGGAAAAGATAGTGGATTTTTTCCCGCGTGGAACGAAGAGCTGAAAAATTTGGAGGAGAAAATTAACGAAGAAGGCGAAGAAGTGAAAGTCGTTGTGGGGAATGTTGTGAACGCGATAGAATCTTTTGCAGAAGAAGTTGAAGCCTACTATGAAAGTTCTTAGGGCTACGGTTAAAAGTTGGACGGCCACCTTCAGGTATCCGACGTTTCAGTCAGGTTACCAGCCAACGTTACCCTTACCACCGATTTCTACGATACTTGGACTCCTTTCGGCGGCAAAAGGTGAAATAACCAGCATCCAGGATGTTAGATTTTTAGGATTTATGTTTTTCAGTAAAGGTAAGGGAATAGACATTGAAAAAACATATTGTCTTGGGGAGAAAACCGTTACCACGGACGTAATAAAAAGAGAAGTGCTTATTGATAACACGCTGTATCTGTATCTCCCGGAAGAATGGCAGGAGCACTTGAAGAAACCACGGTATCAGCTATTACTGGGGCGGTCTTGTGACTTAGCAATGGTTGACGAAATAAAAAGTATTGATTTAAGCAAGAGAGATGGGGTGCGCATAAAAAACAGTTTGGTACCTCTCGGTTTACCCAACGCTTTCGGACTCGTCCACGCGTTACCTGTGGAATTTGACCATGCTACAATACCAAGGAAAGCGAGAATTGTAAAACCATTTATCATGGCAACACATGGGTTCAATTATCCTGGGAAGACATTTTACGATACCGAACTGGAGTTAGGCGTATGGATGTATGAATATAAAGATTTTAGCCAAATTTGATCCGGAAGAGACTTTAGAGGAACATATAG
>JAODGF010000163.1 GCA_025464645.1 Methanosarcinales archaeon | reverse complement strand
TTCCATGTAGGCAGTCACCGACAAGATAAGCTTATTCAATTTTGAGAGCAACCATCTATCAACTACTCTTAGATTCTTTTTTTCGTATTTTTCTTTGGTAAAGCTTTCTTTTTTAAAGAAAGGTTTTAAATGAATCATAGAGAACCTGAGAATGCTCCACAGTTTCTGCATGAATTTACTCGCTGCTACTATATCCTTCCACCGGAATTGCACGTCCGAACCCACGGCTCCGCCAATTGCCGCCCACTGCCTGAATACATCCGCGCCATGTTTTTGAATCACCTCATCTGGAGAAATGGTATTATTTCTTGATTTGCTCATTTTATACCCATCCTCACCCAGGACCATCCCGTTTATCAAGATGGTACGCCAGGGTATTTTTTTGGTAAGAGCGACAGCGCGGAGGATGGAGTAAAAAGCCCATGTTCTTATGATATCATGCCCTTGTGGTCTCAGTTCTACGGGGAATTCTATTCCTGACCCTGCATTAAAACTCCAGTCAGCAGCCCAGAGAGCAGTTAGCGAGGAGTCCATCCATGTATCCAGCACATCCTTTTCTCCCTCGAATTCCGTACCGCCACAATTAACACAAGGCGTATTCGGACTTGATGTCAAGGGGTCGACCGGTACTTCATCTTCAGAGGCTACCTTCACGGCGCCGCATCTTTTGCAATACCAAACCGGAATAGGAACACTGAAAATCCTTTGTCTGGATATGCACCAGTCCCATTCCATGGATTCAACCCAGTTTTCCAATCGAATGCGGAAATGCTCTGGATACCATTTTATCTCTCGTGCTGCATTTATTATCTCCTCTTTCCTCACACGCACAAACCACTGTCGTGTAGAAATGATTTCTATTGGCGTTTTACACCTCCAGCAGACACCCACATTTTGTTTTATCTGCTCTCGTCTTTTGAGCAATCCTTTAGCATCTAAATCTTCTATTATCTTCCGTTTGCATTCTTCTACGCTCAACCCCTCATATCCTATTGCAGCTTCTGTCATCCGCCCCCTTTCGTCTATTGAAGCGCGTAAAGGAAGTTTATGCAGTTTCCACCATCTTACGTCCTGCCGATCGCCAAACGTGCAAATCATCACTACGCCAGTTCCAAACTCGGGATCAACGCTATCATCGCTGTGAACCTTCACACGATATTCAAATATCGGCACTTCCAGCTCCTTACCCACGATGCTCTTATAGCGCTCGTCATCAGGATGCACAGCTACGGCAACACAACTCGCAAGCAGCTCTGGTCGCGTGGTTGCAATTTCTACATACTCTGCTTCCTTTTTTTCTGCTTCCACACCAATCTTTTTGAAGAGTATATAATTCAAATAGGCATCTCTATCATCGTATTCAACCTCTGCAAAGGCTATTGCGGTCTCACATCGTGGACACCAGTTCACAGGATGCTCTGCCTGATATATTAGCCCATCACGATACATCTTCAAGAAAGAAAGTTGAGTAAATCTTTTATAGCGCTCGTCCATCGTAACATACTCCCTACTCCAGTCTATGGACATACCAAGCCTTTTCATCATGCCCTTCATCTGCTCTATGTTTTCCGCAGTGAGCTGTCTGCAAAGCTCCCGGAACTCTTGCTTGTTTATCTGATGCCTGGATATGCCGTGTATCTCTTCCACTTTCACTTCTGTCGGCAGCCCGTGACAGTCCCATCCCTGAGGAAACATCACGTCATAACCACGCATCCTTTTGTAACGTGCAATAAAATCAATGTAGCACCAGTTTAATGCATTACCTATATGGAAATCGCCGGTGGGGTAAGGTGGTGGCGTATCTATAATATAAGGAACCTTGTCCTGAGACCCCTCGAAATAGTACATCGAATCGTCCCATCTCGCTTGCCACTTCTCTTCTATTATCTCGGGTTTGTATTTCTTTTCCATTTTCATCTTCTCTTTAATTCTCTTTTAGTTTTATTAGATTACTTTATTTGCTTTATTTTATTCTTATTAGTTCTTTAATATTAGCAATGATTGAGATTTTAAAACGCAATACGATGGCAAATTTGTAGGAAGAGAAGAAGAAATCAAAGAGCTTATTATATTTATCAACCAATGCTGAAGTTCTGGCCATTTGGCACTATTTTATTCAGAGTCCTCTCTTATCTCTTCCAATATTTCTCTTACCGCAGGCACTTCCTCAAACCAAATTCTTTGTGTTATTTCGTTGCAACATGCTTTATAAAGCATGGATATTGATTCTTTAAGCACTGGTGGTAGAGACGGCGGTTTATTTTCCACTAATTCTTTCCACTCTACTTTATCTTTCTTTTTCGCTTTTTCTACCTCTTCATACCACGAGGTTTTTCTGTAAAATATCCTCGCAATCTCTTTACTCACTGGTATTCCATCATACGTAAAACGACACTCGTCCAAAGTACCTACTGCATCCACCACCATCAAGTTCCTGCTTTCATCAAATCCAAACTCTACTTTACCATCTTCATTTACGAGTCCTGTTTTTTCTGCTTCTTTAGTGATGAGTTCATTGATAAGTAGCGTTATACGCTTAATTTCATCCACTTCATCTTCGTTCAAGCTTGCAATTTGCTTTGCAGATTCCCAACTCAGGTATCTATCGCTCACTTCCAGCTTGGTAGATACATCCAGAAACGGTTTTTCCAAAATCTGACCCGGATAGGGCGTTTCGTCCAACCCAAAATCCTCCAATCGCAAACTCCCTCCTTTCAATCGCTTGAAAACGCTTGAACCTTCGGGCAGAGAGTTGCGATAGATTATCTCAAGCGGGATAAGAAAATTCGCACTCTCTTTCCTGTAAATGGAATAATCATAAGTATTTTGCTTGATTTCTGGCTTTAAGACCCTCAGAAGTTCTATTTCCATACACGGTTGTGGCTGTTTTAAATCGGATATTTTCTTGACCTTGCCTTCTTCCACTAATCCCCTATAATGTGTCTTTATTC
>JAODGF010000162.1 GCA_025464645.1 Methanosarcinales archaeon | reverse complement strand
GTGCAGGTGAGAGAGGTGGAGGAAATTTAAATCGCGAAAAACTTCTTCACCTATTTTCTCTTACTTTTTTGCTGTTTTTATTTTTTGCTACCGCTTAATTTGCAGATTGTCCCTCCACCGAATGGTTGTTGGGTTAAATATGCCCAATTATATATACAAGAGCACTTAAAATCGGTTATTTGTTATCTGACCTTTAGCTTCCGATTTGCTTAGACTGCCCTCCTTTAGTTTATTAATCTTATTTACGAGGGTTTCTTTCTTCATAGCGCTTCTTCTCAGCAGGCGCAATTGGATACCATTTTGGAATCCTATTTTGCATAATATATCTTTCTCACAGGCCACGATATTTCAATCCCTTCTTTGTCATAACGCCCTTTTAGCGCCTTTATAAATTCATGCATGACTAAGTACTTTGCCACTGGTTCCTCCACGCGCAAAATAACCGAGAAGTTTATGTTTGAGTCTCCGAATGTATGGTACCTGATGAACGGTTCAAAGTTTTTAATCGCTCCGGGGACGGTTTTCTGTATCTGCTTCGCTACATCAATCGTGACTTGCTCCACTTTCTCCAAATCCGACCCGTAAGCAACACCGCACTGAACTACCGCCGCCATCTCCAGGAGCGGCAACGAGTTATTTACGATTATACTCTCTGCGAGTTTTGCATTTGGTACGATGACAAGTGTATTTGGCAGTGTTCGAACCCGCGTGGACCGCCAGCCAATGTCTTCCACAAACCCAGAAGGACCTCCCTCTATGTCTATAAAATCTCCAACATTTATGGGTCGGTCTGTGATAATATGCAATCCCGCAAAGAGGTTTGAAAGCGTATTTTGAAGTGCCAGCGCAACTACTAAACCACCTAAGCCAAAAGCAGCAAGTAAAGGACTTATTTCTATCTCAAAATGGTCCAGAATCATTAAAAGAGCCATTAAATAGACGACAGTTGCTACCACATTGCCCATCAATTTCGGCATCTTTTCAAATTTCTTCTGCACCTTCAGCCACCTACTTATCAGAACGCTCAAAATCCGGGTTACAATCAAAGACAGCAACAATACCGTACCAACAAAAAACACCGCATCTATCTTTGCAGAGAAGGGTGCAAGTGCCGATAGCGATTTCAATGCGAAATAAAAACCCGTAAGAAGGATAAAAATACACAACGGTTTTGTAGTTATTTTCAAGATGATGTCATCAATATCTGTCTTTGTTCGACCGGCAAATGCCTTAAGGTATATTACGAGGCTAAAATGAACTATTTTGGTGAGAATAGCAAAACTTGCCAGAATTAACACGAATTGAAAATATTCATTCCCAATCAAACCCTCTATTTCTATCACCGCCATATTTTTATGTTTGGTTACAGCAGTTTAAAAATGATTCCTTCATTTATACAACTTGCCCACAGAAATCCCTCACCGGGCATTCCCCGCATCTCTTCCGCTTACAATATTTTATACCGAGTTTGACAAGAGCAGTCTCAACACGTGAAAGTTTTTCACCCTCGAATTCTTCCAGATTTATGCCCAGATTCTCTGCTACACTTTTTGCTTTCTCCGATATCTCCGGATTTATTTGCCACACGCCCCGCAATTCTCTTAAGAATATCTGTGTCGTCACAGTACCAATCCCCTTAAATTCCTGCAACCTCCTCTCCAAATCCTTTGTATCCGAGGATTGATTGTAAAGGTTCTCCAATGAGCCATAATTCTCTTTTAGCTTCCCTGCTATATCAAGCAGCTTTGTCGCCGTGGAAAAGTCGTATCGCACATATCCACCTTCATCTAAAATCCTGACCAATTCGTCCCAGCCCGCGGCGATGATCTTCTCCGCGCTGTCAACTCCATACCGTTCAAATGTTTTATAGGTATTGACAGCGATTTTCTCGCTTATCCTCGCACCGAACAGGATAGAAGCTAAAAACCACTTGAACCTGCCTGATGGCTCCTTCTGGTCTATCCCAAGGTCTTCAGCATATAAAGGGAAGTTATCGAGAAGCACTTCGATTTTATCCATGTTTATTACATATTTAAGGCTTATTCTCTCCTCCTTAGTCTTATAACGAAATATAACCCCGCTGTAACTGCTATTGTCTCGAATACATTTAATGCTGGTATTGCCTTAGATTGTGTTATCAATAAGCACCCATTTTCCACTTCAAAAGGGATGTCATGATTGTTACCATCCTTTAGTCTTTTTACTTCCAACCCGAGCTCACTACTTTCATTTTCTTTTCCTGTTGCTCTTAATTTTAGCTCTGCGAATTTTATATCTCCCTTTACTCTTGCACCGAATGCAAACATCTTTACTTTCCCCTCTGATGGCACGTCCCACGCAAATTGGTTGAATTCGCTCCTCCCTGCGGATTCAATCTTCACAACAGAAGGGTTGAATTCTAACACTATATCCGCCCTACTTACACCGCTTTCATCAATATTCTTTATGATTATGGCGGCATTGCATGATTTCCCCTCCGCTACGGAGAAGTTACCAATATGAACTATCACTTTACTCGCGGAAGGAATAAGAGGTGCTGGAATAGGCGTTGCCGTAGCTATTGGAGATAGTGATGGTGTTGTTGTAAGAGCGGGTGAAGGTGAAATAGGTGGAGAAGGAGAGGGCTCAGCAGGTGTGGGAGTGGGCGTAATGGTAGGAGTAGGTTTTGTCACACCTTCTTCATCTGAAGGAGGAGCCTTTGCGGTCAATGATCCGTTTCCGCTCTTAGCATGAACAGAATCACCTTTGTTGTTCTTTAATTCCAGAATGGTTATGCCCAATTCGCAATCCCCTTCTTTCATCGTTTTAAATGTTATGTCTGCGATTCTAAAATATGCACTTAGTCCTTCTATCCCATAACCTATGATGTTTAGCTCCCCCTTTTCATTGTCTATCGTTGTTTCAAACAAATCAAACTGCCCTTCTTCAACAGAAGTTACCATACAAATCGCTGGGTCATAAGACAAAACGAGCCATGCTGAACTTATAGGCTCATCTGCTCCTTTTACCATTAATGATAGCGTGACAGATTGACCTGCTGGCACAGAGGCACTTTCAATAGACACGATGGTAGAAGATGAAGAGGCAGGAGTCATTAATGTCATAATTGCCATTAATATTACCACCATTATTGTTATGTCCCCCACCGCATTCCCTTTCATCTCTCTTCACCTCATCCTAACCTAATTGCAGGTATCCAATCTTTATGTTCCTTTCTATTTATGTCTATAAATTGTGTGCAGGTTATAATACCATTATCCATTACCAATTCTTTTTTATGATGAATCTGCGGATAAGAGCCTGTTACAATCGTGTAATTATACTCTACACCTGCTTGTAATGTGAAACGTTCATCAAAGCTGATATTATGCCAATCTCCCCCATACCCTTCCCATCTCGCACTTACATTCCACCCAGAATTATTCCATATCTTTACGTATTCAGAATGCCCTCCTGTTCCCGCGCAAGGATACGTGTAAAGTTTGCAAACGGTGATTGCTTTATTTGGCTTTATTGTTCCATGATGTATTCCACCGATACTGGGATAAGGATTTTCCGGCGAGCCTGTGTCTAATTGGAAATGCTCCTTTATGGTAAAAGAGCCGTTTTTTACTTCTACTTTTATTGGCTTATCCTCACTATCGGAGAGCGTTATCACCTCGATCTCTAGACTGGTAGTTTCTCCTGGACTGCCCACGGGAGTTATACCAAGCTCTGCAAATTTTACATCTCCACTTAAGCCATTCATAACCTGATATGCGCCCATTCTTACCCAGCCTTTATCTGCAAAATGAAGATTCCTGAAGAAGACCTGGAAATCACTATTTCCCGCATCGGTCACACGAATGACCGAAGGGTCATAAGTGACATTTATCGTAGCTACCGCTACATCTTCGACATTGTTTATCATTATTGAGGCAGTAACATTATCCGCAGAGGACACGTCTCCTATCGTGATTATAGTGGTGCCAGAAGCTGAAGATGTGATAAGTATAAAAAAATAAGAAAAAAAAAGATTGGTGCCTTTTTCATCTCAACCATTACGGGTCTAACTTATCCAATGATCGAACTGCGAGCGCGTACGGAATTTCTGTTGTTGGAAAACCCCACCGCTCGAAATCCACGCCTGTCACATATCCTGCCCTATCTATGTACACCGCAATCGAATACTTCGTCTCCATCTCTCCATACAGTATCTCGTTAGTCCATTTGGCTGCCCATTCCCCATCCACAACTTTAAACTTATAATGAATTTTACTGAGATCAACTGGCTGGGGTATCAGTTTCCAGTACTCTGTTTCGTTTATCGTCTCCGGTGTAATTATTGAGACAGAACCATTGCTTACCTCGCGAGGATAGATAGGTGAGCCCGTTGCCATGTTTAACTCGACTATTTCAAGGTTTAAGTCGGTAAAGTCACCAGGATGGTATCCAATAGCTTTTAAAGTCACATCAGCGAATTTTATCGGCGTTATCAAAGATGTAGTCCCTTGAAATCCTATCATCTGCACAGTTATGCTCACTACGCCCTCATCGAAGTTACAAAAGAAGTTATCGAAATCGCTGTCTCCAACCGCGGTAACCTGCACAACACGTGAATCGTATGTTAAATTTATTCTTGCACCGCATACCTCTTGTGCGGTATCATTTGTTATATCAATTGGAATGGTAGCAGACTCTTGTGGTCGTAAAGAGATATCCCCAATGGACACAGTTATATCCTGCTGCGCATATGCCGGTATCGCTATTACTGCTAACACGGATAGAGCCACAAATCCCGCCATTGCCAATTTGGCTATTCCTTCTTCTTTCTTTTTCATTTTCTTCTTTTACCTCCTACGGGCACGATAATCCAATAAGCTGCCTGGCTAAGCATCTTGCATCCCTTAAATCTACTATTCCATCTCCATTTATATCGGCGACGTCAATATTTAACGTTGTCTCGTCATACCCTGGAACCCCTAATGCATACCTCGCTATGCAAACGCAGTCGTACACACCCACATAACCATCTTTGCTCACATCTGCATCCAGATACATTGTTTGCATCGCTTCTGCATAGACTACGCCATCTGTCGCATTTATTGTGTATGTCCCTGCGGGTATCCCATGCGTGTCAATGACTTCCTTAAATCCTCCTGACGCATCTGTCATGACCTTCCTGGTAACCGTAGTAGTCATAGTAACAGTAGAAGCACCCTCAACAGCGTTTCCTATGACGTCTATTACTTCGTAAACACCTGTCGGAGTAGGCATTCCTCTGGTTACTGTTGATGTGTGTGTGCTTGGGTCGTAGGAAAAAGCGAAACCCATCATATTGTGATCTATCGTCCAGTATGGAGCCCACCAGGACCTTTTTACACTTATCTTTACGTTGCCCTTTACCTCGCGTACACTCAGCGAAAAACTTGTTTCCTCATTGGAAATATTAAATTTCGCTAAACAGCATTCGCACTTTCCCTCAACTACTGGCTTCTTACACGTAGTGGTGCTTTCTATTATTACCGGGGCATTAGGTGTAAATCCTGCTCCTTCTATCGTTACGAATGCACCACTTACCGCAGTATCTGGCGTTAAAGTTAGTGTCGCCGCGGACACGGTGCCAACAAAAGCGATTAGTATTATGGCTGCGATTGCCATTTCCTCCATTTTCCCTACATTCCCTCTTCCCCTTCCCTTCTTTTTCATCCCCTTCATTATAGCACCTCCAGTACTTTAACTATTACAATAGTCAAAAAGGCGAACAGAAGCGGATTGATTGCAACGGATGTAACCCTTCCGAGCAGCAGTGCCTTCTCATTCTCGCTTGCACTTAGCAGCTCCTTCGCGATAAGCAGCGCAATCAAAACGACCACGCCGATAGCGCCAAATACCGCTGCCTGGCTTGCCATCACAACCGTTGTTGTGGTGGTTGTGGTAGTCGTGGTTATAGTAGTAAGCATTGTTTTGCTCCTTCTTCATGGTTTAGGATTTTGCATGTTGCTAACATATATCAGAAACAGATATATCAAAGGGGTATATAAGCTTTTCGGTAGCGAATATATAAACCTTTCGGTATATGTTAGTAACAGAATTCAGAATAGTCTTATTTTGAAATGACATATATGCAATGAAAGGTATTACACAACCACCTAAAGCTTTTCAAAAAGGCGGCAAGCGAATGGATTGAAAATGGTATTAAAGGATTATTTGATGCGAAGCATTTTTCCATCAACGCTTTTGCAAGCGTCAGCGAGGAAAAGGGTTGAACAAAGAAGAAATCTATATTTAATTTGCGTAGCTTACTTGCTTTTGGTTGCAT
>JAODGF010000034.1 GCA_025464645.1 Methanosarcinales archaeon | reverse complement strand
AAGCAAGGGCTCAATTTATTGCCCATCTTGCTACAAAACAAGGTATTGAATATTCAGAGAGTTGAGACTTTTGCATTTTTCATTTTTATATCATCTTCCCATCACTTCTTCGTGTAGCATCTTCATCCTCTTTACGGATGGGTGTGCATCGCCTAACTTATCCTTTAAATCCTCTATTGCGTCTTCTATCTTCGTTCTCTTTGTTCCATCAATCAGGTTATCCGCACATGCAACAATTTTCTCTTCTATTGTCTCTGGCACGAAATTCACCGGGGGCAGTCCTACTTTCTCCGCTTCCTCCGCGGTTATCCCGGCACCAACATGCCTCTGAATTATTCTCACTACTTTTTCCTCCAGTCCTAACTCCTTCGCTATTTCGCCACCCACGAACCCGTGGTCCACGCCATGCGAGCGAGCCCTGCCTATGTCATGCAGCAACGCGCCCTCAAAAACCAGTTTTTCATCCACGCTATTGTATTGAAGAGCTATCTCCAAAGCCAGCTCAGCAACCGCTATACAATGCTCCACAACCGATTCATCACACCCAGCTTCTTTCAATAATTTTATACACCTGCGCCTTATCCCTTTTTTATCTCGCGCTTCCACTTCTCTATCTCTTCTATCTTCTCTTCTAACTCTTTTATTAACGCACCATTATCAACATATTCAAAATTTGAGCTGCATTCATCGCACCAGAAGTCTTTCGCTGCCGCTTCTTCAAATAAAACGCGCTGACAGTGACACTGATAAAACACCCCTTTGCGCTCCTCTTCAAGTTGACTATTTAGCCCCTGCAACAACCCCTCTGCCTCTTCTTCCATTAGCTTTTTAATATTGTCACGATTAAAGTGCCATAAATACGTAATCCATCCGCTATTATCATCACGTTCAGTCCTGTATTCGGCTATTCTATTCTCATACAACGTGTATAGAACCTTTCTTACAGAAGTGAGTTTGGTATCACTTAGCTTCGCGATTTCCTCATCGGTTATCTCTTCCTCCGGAACGGTCTCCATTATCTTCAGCCCTTCCTCCCCTATCATCTTCCTGAAATACTCCCGTACTATAAAGTTCTCCGACTCAAACATCTCCGATATTTCACCACTATATTAAATTATAACTTCTGATTAAATTAATTTTTCTTTTTGTTTGTATAGCAGTGACGAAGGTATGAGGCATAATTTAAAACTTCACACTTGATACCTCTACAAAAACTTTTCTCTTATTTCCCCTCCCTTTTCTATCCCTATCTCCACCATTTCTGCTATCTCTTCTTCTTTTAACCCGCCACTCCCGCTCTTCTGCATCCCGGATAGGGTGCCATCTGCATTTGAAATCACCGTTAACCTGCTTGCGGCTGCATTTTCCTCATTAAAATCCGGGTCCACCAGGATATTCCCTTCAATTTCTACTGTCGTTACCGCCACCGGTGTGTCCCGCATGGGCAGTGTATCTTCGCCTGTTAAGCCATATCTCTCGTTTGGTATGCGGATATTCAGAAGAGAAGCAATAGCACCTAACGCAGCGGCATCTACCAGGTTACCGTCGTTGTCTAATATATGTATATCTATAAAAACCATCCATACCTTCTCTCCTTCTTCTATACACAATTTCGCCAGGTCTATTGCTTCTGAGCCTCGTATCCCTCGGTCCACTACTCTCGCCAGTTGTACACTGTTTTCATCCGGTGGTCCTGACTCGAATTCCGGCGATGCCAGAGGCACAAATTCTGCATTTGTTATTATCACCCCTTCACCCGGTGCATCAGGAAAAGGCGCACCGGGTTCCAGTTTTACACCCACTAAAACATCGGTATTCCCTATTCTCACCCTTGCTGAACCCTCTGCGCGCTTTATTACATCCTTTTCCACATTTATCTCCCGGTATTCACGAAATCCCCTACCATCTACCCTCTTACCACTTTCTATCAAATCACGTACATAATCTTTCCTTATATCATCCACAATCTCAAGTCCCATCTCTATGCCTCACCTTCTCCTACATCCACACTCTCACTATATCTGTCTATCAACGCCGCTCTTTGCAACTCGTATATCTGATGACATGCACCCATCGCAAGCTTCAATCCACGCTCAAATTCTTCTCTTTCGAGACGACCATCCATTTGCAATAATGTAATCGTGTTTGTTCTCGCCACCATCGCCACCGGCATATCTGCCTCACCGTGATTGTCCTCAATTGCATTCAAATCCAACACTATTTCCCCATCTATTTTACCAACTGCAACGGAAGAAACCAGGTCCTTCATCGGTATCCCAGCATCAGCAAGAGCGATAGAAGCAGCATTTATCCCGGCTGTTCTTGTCCCTGCGTCCGACTGCAGTATCTCCACATAAACGTCTATCGCCGTCTTTGGATAATACTCGCGCATAATAACGGGGTCCAACGCTTCTCTACTCACCTTCGATATTTCCACGCTCCTTCTATCAGGTCCTGGTCTTTTTCTGTCATCCACCGAAAAAGGCGCCATGTTATACCGGAATTTGACCACAGCCATCTTTGCATCCTGAGCGTGCCTCGGATGCATCTCCCTTGGTCCATATACCGCGGCTATCACCTTATTATCGCCTAACTCGAAATAACATGACCCATCTGCTCTTTTTAACACGCCAACCTCTATTTTTATAGGTCTGAGCTCGTCGAAACCCCTTCCATCTAATCTCTTTCCTTCTTTTATAAGCTCTATCTCTTCTTTTCCCTCTTTCATTCTTCTTTTTTATCTCCTTCCTTTTTCTCTTTTTAACGAATCTAAAAAATCCGCCACTCTATCTGTTAAACCTGAGGTATGGGACTCACTCGCAATCTTTAATATCGCCTCTGTTGCGAGGTTCATATTATCCTCTCTCCCTCTTACCCAAATACGACCATTCTTCGCGATAAATATAAAGCAATTACATTTTTCCTTTAGCATCTTTACCATCGAACCACTCCTTCCTATAACCCGTGGTACCTTAGTATGCGGTATCTCGATCAATCTCCCGCCGCTTCTCAAATTGAAATCTTCCTTTAATGCTAAATCTACCCTCATTACTACATCCACATTCGTCACTTTCGCTACGATCAATTCATCTAAATCCAGAAATCTGCTCATGCTGCCAAACTCTATCTTCTCATCCCTCGTATCTGCGAATTCCGACATGTGTAATCGCGCTTCGTAGGGAGAAGCGATGTCAACAATCCAGAAAGGGAAAGAGATCTCCGCTATTCTGCCTATCACCACATCCCCCTCTGCTGGCACATACTTCCCGGAAAGCGGAACCACTTTTATCCCCCCTCTTTCGTCCACTATGCCATACCTCATTGCATAAACCTTACCATCTTCAACGTAAGTCCCCTCCCCGGCACGACTCGCCGCTTCTGAAATAAAATCCCCAGGGACCACCACTTTATACATCTTTCTTCACTTCACGAGCTTCGTTTGAACTTCCCCTTTTGTTATTGTGTTCAAAAAAGAGAAGAATTCATCCCTCATTCCCGCAGGTACTCGCACCAACGCGATGAATGAACCGTCACCCTGCCACTCCTCCTTCGTTATCTCATAATTCTTCTTTATCTCATATACACGCCCGGTGTATGCCGCCGGGATTTTTATCGCTATCTGTATCTCCTCTATTTTTATCGGAATTTTCACCCTTATAGACTTCAACGTCTCACTTACCAATTCGTCTACGGACTTAAAAGGGTCAATGTGCACCTTCGCTTCTTTCATCGCTATCTCTATTCTTTGAGGAGGGTGAGGCGTGTTTGTCTGCGGGTTTATAGAGATGCGAGAAATTCGTTCTATCACCGCTTTCTTCTTCTCCTCCACCTTTTTCCTCCTTTGCTCCGCGGTAAGGTGCACCTCACCTTCTTTTATTATCCTCTTCGCTATTTCTCCTACTTCAGTAGTAGAAAATACTGCCATCAAATCGCCTTCTGTTGCTTTTTCGCCTTTCGACGCCTCCGCAAATATCTCTTCCACCGCTAAAGCATCCTCTATCTCTTCTTCAACGCCGCTTCTGATCAAATCAGCCTTTTCGGGATCTACAAGGACCTCAAAAATCTTCTTACCGTGCTTATATCTTGCTATCACTGCTTTGTCCAGACTCACCATTTTATGTTTATGCCCTATTTCTCCCTTCCTTGTTTTCCCCCTTCACTTTCCTTCACTTTCGTTATATAAGGCTCTAACTCTTCGGCACTCAAAATCCTAAATCTCTTCTTCTCTAATTCCGCAAGACCTGCATCCACGGTTGTTATGTCTATCTTCCCTTCTGTTACTTTATACAACGCCTCCAAACCGAGCAAGATGGCATCTTCAAGCAAGATGTCATCATTATACTTCTCCTCAAGCATCTCAGTTACGATGCTCCTTCCAGAACCTATCGCAGTTGCCTTATATTCAAGCAATGCACCGCTTGGGTCGGTCTCAAGCAAATAATTATCTCCATTATACACGCCTCCTATCAGTAACGCGGTCCCAAAAGGCCTGAGCCCACCAATCTGAGTGTATGCTTGCTTAAAATCACATATCTTCTTCGCTAAGGTTTGCACATCTATCGCTTCGTCATAGACGATTTTATTTATTTGCGCTTCTACTCTACCTCTATCTACCAGTATCCGTGCGTCTGCGACCAATCCAGAAGTTGCAGCACCTATATGCTCGTCTATTTGAAATATCTTCTCTACTGAACCACCTTCTAACAGACGAGAAGTCAATCTCTTGTCTACCAAAAGCACAACACCATCCTGCGCCTTTATTCCAACAGCGGTAGTTCCTCTCTTTACTGCTTCTCTCGCGTATTCCACCTGAAATAACCTTCCGTCAGGGCTGAACACCGTTATTGCCCTGTCATAACCCATTTGTGGCATCATTTGCATTCACATCACCTCTTTTCTTTATTACCTATGGACTCGACGGGATTTGAACCCGTGGCTTCCTCCTCGCGAAGGAGGCACTCTTCCACTGAGCTACGAGCCCCGCCTTTTATCTCCACGATATTCAATAAATAAAATATGAGTAAGAGAATAATAAATAAACATTGAACATTTGAATTGAGAGAATGTCACCTTCACCTTTTATCATCGGGATATCTCTGGTAGGAATTGGATTTCTGACAGGACTGAGCGGGGCATTGATACCAGGACCGCTTTTTGCTTTTGTCATATCAGATACATTGAAGAAAGGAGCGTTGTCCGGACCACTTGCTATAATTGGACATATATCCGTAGAATTCCCGTTAATAGTAGCGCTTGTTGTTTTAGGTCTTGAATTGATGAAAAGCTATTTCAGTCAATTTGAACCTTTGATATATGCAACAGGAGGCTTTGCCCTCATCTTAATATCTTTATTTATTATTAAGGGGGCAGCGGAACTACGCTCAGGCGAAGATGAAATAAGGGGTGAAATGCGAGTAGCGAAGTATAACAGTTCAATCTTAGCAGGTTTTCTACTTACTGCTTTTAATCCTTCTTTTATACCCTGGTGGATGGGGATAGGTTTCCCGGTATTATTCAATGGCTTTGAACAAATGGCTTTAATGGGCATATTTTTGGTAACTTTGGGGCATTTCCTTTCTGATTTTGCCTGGTATTCTTTCGTCTCCTTTTCTTTCGCTAAGGGCAAGAATTTCTTCGTTGGAAAGCGATACGAATTGACGATGCTCGTAATTGCTTTCTTTTTGATTGCTCTGGGTGTTTTGTTCTTTCTTAAGGGTGCAACCGGATACTTTTGAAGATGAAACGTAAGTGGTTGAATAGAATTTTTGGCAAGGAGGAAATACCGTCCACAGTTGCATTCGATGGAATAGATAGATGGTTGGAAGCAGCGTCGAAATCGCTATTTCATGGTCTGAATAGAAATGCCGACCAGCTATATGGGGAGATAAGAGATATACGTGAGAGGCTTAAACAGCATACCGCCGAGCTTCAGGACGCCGAACCAGATGAGACTATGCCCGTGCAGATTGCAAAGATAGGGTTGTCAAACCGCGATAAAATGGTAAGACATCTATACTCGCTGATTGAAAAAGTATTGATTCCTGCGCAAACCGATTATAAAACAGTTTTGTCTTTTTATGAAGCAACTACCGCGAGTATAAACTTTGTTTTTGATAAATCTTCTAAGACAATCTACTATGTTCGCTCACTGTTTCCAGAAGAAGTAAAGGAAGTTGTTGCAGACCTGAATCAATTAAAAACCGCGCTTGACCAACTTATCACGCCCTTGAAGGGTAAAGAGAGCCAGATTATGAATTTAGAACGAGTACCAGAGATAATAGAGGATATAAAAGAGCTAAAATCAAGAATAGAAAAAGAAGAAGAGAAAGTTTGTGATGATGAAGAAGAGTGCTCGGGACTCGAAAAGCGAATCGAAATAGAAGGGAAGAGATTAAGCGCGATTGAAGAACAGGAAGAGTGGATGCGGTTCAAAGAACTCGAAACAGAATTGTGTTCCCTGGAGGAGGAATTAAATACGCTCGAATCGAATGCCGGTAAATTGTTCGCTCCAATTAACAAAGCACTCAACCTGTTAAAGAAGCAGGACGAAACTGGGCGGTACACTCTCACTCCTGAAGAGAGAAGAGCAGTATCTTCCATCCTGTCATCGCCCATTCGAGCGCTTGGCGAAGATATAAACGAATTCCTACTCTCTATAAGGAATGTAATCGGAGGAGATGCCTCTATCCTGAAGGAGCGAAAGCGAGATACGACACTGAAATGGATAGACCATCTGTTAAATAGCGATTTATCCTCGATAAAAGGAAAACATGATGAGTTACAATCGAGAATTGAAGAGGTCAAAGGCAAGCTTTCGACTATTACGATACTCAAAGATAGAGAAGAGGTCGAGAGATCAATTGCTTCGGATAAGAGCAAACTTACTCGTTTACGAGAGGAAATAGAGCGCGCAAAAAGACATCTGGTTTCGTTGAAAGAGGAACTTATAGAGAAAGAGAGGTTTTTGTCTGAGATTTTGGAAGAGATTGCAGGTAAGCCGGTTGATGTTAAGTTAAAATCATAAGCCGGCATAAACCCTTTCCTTTGTCAGACGAGGATGCTCATCGAGTATTTGCTCAACAGTTTCACCTGCTGCAAGCTTTTCCAATATTAATTCCACTGTGACCCTCGTGCCATCCGATTTGATAAAATCCCTCCATTCTTTTATCATTGCCTTTTACCTCTGTATTAAATAATCATTATTTTTTGCACAGATAAAAATCTACTTACCGGCACTATCTTTATTCTAACCCCGTCTGCCTCTATATTTCTTTTATCACCACCACGGCAAACAACAAACCCCTCCTTTATTCCCACGATTGAGCAGAACTTAAGTAACCCCTTCAAGTCCCTTTTAGTTATTCGCTCTTTGTTTTTTACTTCTATCGGGATTACCTTCTCGTTCTTCAGAACAAAATCCACCTCGTAATTCTGCTTTCGCCAGTAGCATTCCGCATTTGTCTCACTCCTGACCAGGCATTCCAAATTCACATCCTCATCCTTGCTCTGCGATAGAGCAGGGTGTAAAGGGTATCCTTTTCTGTTCTTTCTACTCGTGCTCAAAAAACTACCTCTCAAATTGCTAACACGTTTTATCAGAAAAGATAGTTCTAAATAGTTCAAAGCGTTCCTTATTGTCTTCTTATGCCGTCCCAAGTCGCGTGAAAGAGACTCAATATTTAAAATAATACCTGGATTTTTAAATATGTAGTCTGCCAAGATTCTAACAATTTCAAAATCTTCTATCCTGAATGTCTCCGGTATATCGCGGTAAATTATTCGCTCTGCGATGAGTTCTCGTACATATTCACGCGCTTCCCGCTCTTCCATTTCTATGGTTTCTGGAAATCCCTTGTACATAAACTCTGCAAGCCGTATCTCAAGCTTTCGCCGGTATACCTCGAATTCCTCACGCTCCGGTATTTTCTCACTACGGAACTTAAGAAATTCCTTAAAGCTTAATGGAGGAAGATAGTGAAATCTTGCCCTCCCCGCCAAACTTTCCCTGCTCCTCCGCATTAAATTTAACGATGCTGAACCGGAAAGGACCAGCTTTACCCCCGGGTTCAGGTCGTATAGAACTTTAACCTTGTTCTCCCAATCTTCTAACTTGTGTATCTCATCGAAGAAGAGAAAAACTTGCTTATCCTTTATTTTACCGTGTAATATCTTCGCTTCATACTCGGTAATTACCTTGTTCAGGTCTTTTCTCTCGATATCGAAGGAGTAGTAAAAAATCCGCTTCGCATCTATTCCGTTATTCAGCAGATGGGCAATAAGCTGGTGCATGAGCACCGTTTTTCCTACTCTTCTCAAACCAATGATTATCTCGATAAATCGCGCTTCTAAGCTTTCCTTAAGCGCTGTAAAAAGGTCGCGCCTCTTCATTGACGCGGTATCCCTATCTATTGCTCCGGTTTCCCACCACGGGTTAAAATCTATGATTTCCATAATTATAGTATAGTGTCCTAATATTTAATTTTTTCGGATATTACTATGTTCTAAAATTATTGTTTAGGATTTCGGATTTAGGATTTTAACCCGCAAGATATTGAACAGTTACTGAAAATCTGTGCAATCGCGTGGTTAATACAAGTCATAGCTTTATACCCTTCTCCCTCAGATAATCCTTTATCTCGCCAACCGTATACGTCCCGTAATGGAAAATACTCGCTGCCAGGCATGCATCCGCGCCATTAACAAACCCCTCGTAAATGTGCTCTAAAGTCCCGACACCACCAGAGGCAATTACAGGAATGTCCACAGCTTCAGCAATTGCTTTTGTTATGGGGATGTCATACCCATCTGTTGTACCATCTCTATCCTTAGATGTTAGCAATATCTCCGCAGCTCCGAGTGCCTGCACCTCCTTCGCCCACTTTATTGCATCAATTCCGGTGTACTCGCGCCCTCCGTAGATTACGACATCGTACCAGGCACTTCTTCCGTCTTCCAATTGCACCAGTGTTTTGCCTGCAGCATCCTCATACTTCCGCTTGCAGTCAATTGCAACCACAATACGGTTTCCAAACTTCTCTGCTGCTTCTTTTATTAACTCTGGATTCTTAACTGCTGCTGTGTTTATCCCTGCCTTGTCAGCGCCCGCATCAAAAACCTTTTCAAAATCCGCTATGCTCTTTATTCCTCCACCCACACATAAGGGAATGGATACTTGCTCGGCTATCTTCTCTACCATTGAGACCATCGTGTCCCTTCTCTCGACGGACGCGGAAATATCAAGGAAAACGAGTTCATCGGCCCCCTGGGCATCGTATTGCCTTGCGAGTTCGACCGGGTCCCCTGCATATCTGAGTTGCTCAAATTCTATTCCCTTAACAACCACTGCCTTACCCTGCTCATCGAATGTTGTATCAAGACAAGGAATAATCCGTTTTGTCATTTCTTTTTTCTCCTATTGAAACTCTATCGTTGCCGGTGGCTTATCAGTTAGCGAATAAAGCACGTGCACAACTTCCGGGATTTCAGTCGTAATCCTCTTTTCTATCCTCTTTAAGACTTCCCAGGGAACATTAACCGCCTCTGCCGTAATGGCATCCTTGCTGTTGACCAGTCTAACAGCGATTATGTAGCCAAACGCTCTTTTCCCTTCTCTGATCCCGGTAGCCCTGTCGTTCATCAAAACCGCCATACTCTGGAATGACTCGATTTCAGAAGTTTCCTCTTCTACTATCTTCGTTGCTCTTCTTTCTACCTCTACACGTTCAGGCGTCACTTCACCAAGTATCCTCGTAGCAAGTCCGGGACCGGGGAAAGGAGGGCGCTCTGAAAACTCTGCGGGCAACCCCAAACTCCTGGCAACTTCTCTTACTTCGTGTTTGTATAGTTCCCGCAAAGGCTCAACAATGGTTAGTCCATAACTTCCAGGGTCAATGCCTATCTGCTCAAGAATGTTGTGCTGTGTCTTGATTCCTTTCACCGTTTCCACAACGTCTGCTGCTATTGTTCCCTGCACTAAATAATTAGCGTTTTCCTCTCGCACAACTCTTGCGAGCACCGCGTAGAACGTGTTTCTAAATGCTTTCCTCTTCTCCTCGGGATCAACAATTCCTTTCAGGGCATCAAAGAAATCATCAGCGGCATCCACCAGCTTTGCATTCATTTCCCTCGCTTTGAAAAAGTTTATCACTTGTTCTGCTTCGCCTTCACGCATCAATCCATCGTCAATGAAAGCCGCTATCAATCGGTCTCCTACCGCGCGATGCGTGAGAACGGCACAAACGGTGGAATCAACGCCACCCGAAACCGCTATGACTGCCTTCCCATCCCCTATCCTTTCTCTTACCTCCTGAACCTGTCTTTGTATAAACTTTTCTGGCTCAAACATTTTTTTTCACTTTTATCTCCTCGCCAATACTTAATTAATGTCTGCTATCTTCTTATTCTTATAATATATTCACAGTCAAAAAATCTTTTGCGATTTTGATTTTGGGTTTTTACAAGTCACTCTATTTACGGATTTTTATTGTTGAAAGAATTAATTTAAATGGCAATCCTATTATTATTTCCTCGTTGAAATCTGTGTAATCTGAGGGGTTATAAAAGAAGCATGCAACAATCATCGCCATTAATATGGAAGGCATTTGTTGATGAAAATCTATGTATAGGGTGTGGAAAGTGCACCGAAGCTTGCTGGACAGGTGCAATTAGAATGGTTGGTAAAAAATCTTTCTTTCAAAAAGAAAGCTTTAGCAAAGAAACATTGAGCCCCATACATAATAAAAAAGCAGTAATAGATATTAACAGATGCATCTGCTGCACTATCTGCATGAGGACTTGCCCGCGAGGTGCAATTAGAATGATTCCGTATTCATTCCAAACTTTAAAGAGAGAAGAGGATTTGGATGAGATAAAAGTGCAGCTAAAGGGGATAAGGGCGCAACTTGAAGAGATGGAAAGAAGTATCGAAGAATTATAATTATAAAAATGGGAAAGAAGGATAAGACAAACATAAATATAAATATAAAATGCGGAAAATGTGGCAAGCCAATATCGGGCGATGTTTACGAGTTCGAGGGCGTTAAGCTGTGTGAGGATTGCTATATGGATGAAGTAATAGCTTCTCAGCCGAAAAAATGCGTGATGAAATGAGAGAAGAGAAGGAGAAACTAAGTTTATTACTCGTGTACTGGATTGAGCATAACAAAGAGCATGCGCATGATTTCAAGCGCTGGGCTGAGAAAGCCAAAGGGTTTGGTGAGAATGGAGCCTATGAAGAGATAATGGCAGCGTTTAAACACATGGAAGAAGTGAACGAATGCCTTTTCAAGGCTTTTGATGATATAAACAATAAGGATAAGAAGGATAGATAAGAATAAGAAATGAAAATCCTGATATGTGGCAAAGGAGGCTGTGGAAAGAGTTCAGTAACAGCACTGCTTGCAATAGAACTTGCTATTAAGGGATACAAAGTCATCGTGGTAGATAATGACGAATCAAACTTTGGGCTGCATATTCAGCTTGGAATGGAGCTCCCAAAGGATTTCGCACTACACTTCGGCGGTAAGAGAATGGTTGCAGAGAAGCTGTTGAAGTCGAAGAAAAGGGAAAGATTCAGTGTTTTCACAGAAGGGATAAGGGCGAGTGACATACCGAAGAGTTACATGAGCAAAAAGGGAGGGATAAATTTGCTCGCGATAGGTAAGATTCGCGATTTTGGCGAGGGTTGCGCATGCCCCTTTAATGCTTTATCCGCGGATTTCTTGCGCATGCTCACGTTAAGTAAAGATGAATTTGCACTTGTTGATACCGATGCAGGGGTTGAGCACTTTGGAAGAGGTGTAGAAACAGGCTGTGACCTTATTCTAATGGTGATTGATCCCTCCCAGGAATCAATTAGGCTTGCCGAGAAGGTAACTAAAATCGCAGAGGAGGCAGGTAAACCGTTATATTATGTGCTGAACAAGACAGATGAAGAAACTGCGAAGTTTCTTCTTGATTCGGTGGATAAAAATAAGGTTGTATCAGTCATACCGGAAGATAAAAGGGTATTTAGAAATTGTTTAGTTGGTGAAGCGTTCGATTTTGAATTGAAAGGTATTAGAGAACTTGCTGATTTCTTGGAAAGCAGGAGGAGTTGATGATATTCGCACTGACATGAAATCAAAGGAAAGCTTAAGAAATGCCATAAGGCAAATTCCTATATCCGATTACGCAGATGATATAGCGGATATTCTTTACGAATCCCTTAATAATAGCGATATTCCGTATGAGCATATGAGGAGGTTAGCAGGTGAAAGAAGGATGTAACCTACGAGGTCAATCCTTGCTTCTGATTCTGAGTTAGCCGTGGAGCACATAAAGGATTTGGGGCTGGTGAAAGAGCCAGAAGATACACAGAATTTCAGGGTTGCAAAACCATTATTTGAGACTCTTACGAGCTTAGACTTAGAAGATACCGATATCTATTGCCACAAAGAGGAAGCCTCTCTCATCCTATCAAGAGATGTAGCGGTAAGAATATTGATTTTAACTGCGAAAGCAGGGGCAGGCAAAATAGAAGTAGAAGAATGGAAGGAAGTGATGAAAGACGATATTTATAAGGAGATAGAATCAGCGGAGGGGGAAGCAGAGTACATAAACTCTGCAAAGATTTAAATATGAAAAACTGCCCCTTTGAATATGACGAGAAAAAATGAGCATTACCTTAAAACAAATTTTGGACCTGGTGGGGAAGTTAGATGACGCACCCGGTGAGGAAACACCACGTGAACGTTTTCGAAGATTTCTTAAAGAGAATATCACAGTGGTGGGACAGATTCGTGACTACGTAGAAGAATGTTTGAGATATTCAGGCGACCAATACAATCGTGCTTTACAAGATTTGGTCAATCATCTTGGGCATTTTTTAGGATTTGAAGTAATCTCTGGGCGGTATCATGGAGTTCAAGGTCAAATCGGATTTGATGGGGTTTGGAAGTCTCCCACACAGTTCTTTATTGTTGTTGAGGTCAAGACGACAGATATATATGCCATCAAAACCGCTACACTCATTGGCTATGTGAATGCTTTGATTTCTGAGCAGCAAATATCAGATTGGGACCATGCATTAGGACTTTATGTTATTGGACGCCCGGATGCTGAACTACGGCAGTTGGAGAATGCCATTCTTGCCGAGAAGAGAACGCACCAACTTCGTATTATCTCAGTAGAATCTCTACTATCGCTTGCAGAGCTGTTTAACGAATATGATGTTAGCCATGAGGATATTCTTGCAGTGCTCAGACCTTCGGGGACAACCGTTGACCCTGTTGTGAATTTGATGGCGCGTCTTGTAGCCCAGCGTCAAGTGGAAGAAGAGACCAAAGAAGAAACTACCGAGAAGGAAGAAATTGAAGAAGCGGAAACAGAAAGGCAGTATTGGCTTACGCCTGTAAAAAGTGATGAGGAGCAAACTGCTGACGAATGTATCCAGAGCCTTGTCGGAGAGGAGAAGATTTATGCTTTTGGAGAACGAACTCCGGGACGGCGGCGTTTAAAGCAGGGTGATTATGTCTGTTTTTATTCCGCAGGTAAGGGAGTAGTAGCTCATGCTCAGATTGCTTCACGACCTGAGCGCAAAGAGCATCCTAAAGTCCACCACCCGGAACGGTATCCATGGGTCTTTCGTGTAAAGGATGTTCATCTTTATTTGGAAAAGCCAGTTGTTATAGATGCAGCATTAAGAGGAAAGTTGGAGGTCTTTAAAAATAGAGATCAAAATAAGACATGGGCATGGTTCGTTCAAGCGACTCGCAAGATAACCGAACATGATTTTAAAGTTCTGACAGGAGGGTTAAAATAACTGTGAAATGGAGGAGAAATAGATGAGTCCTAAGCCTTATGTCTGGCAAATGATAAAAGAAGCTGTAGAGAGTCTTGGAGGCAAAGCCACTTATTCAGAGATAAAGGATCATATCCGGAGTAAATACGGAGAGGTAAACGAAAGCACGATAAATTGTCAAATCATCGCATGCACTGTTAATCATCCTTCAAGAATCCATTATCCAGAAAATAAGAAACCAAGGGTTGCCAATACAAAATACGATTCGAAATACTGCACCTTGTTAATCCAAACTCGTTCGCTATTTTCTTCGTAATGAATCTTCTCAACGATGTCAGAAAAAACTCTTTTTCACATCTTCAGGCAACAAGTCCTTCCATCCAACGGGATATACCTTTCTTTTCCGCTTCTCCTCTTCTTCCGACTCATTTATTCGGATTAAGCCGTCCTCTTCAAGCTTTTTAACTAAGTTATGTACCTCCTCAACGTTCCAACCCAATCTTTCCGAAATCTCGTAAATGCTTAGACCCCTATTTAAATTAACAAATTCATAAAGATATTCTTCTGCAAGTTCCCCTTTTATCTCCGCTTTTGTTTGCATCTTAATGAGTATATTGTAAAAATTAAATATAAAATTTTATAAAGTGGCGAAAGAATTGGAGAGATTCACATAGTTTTCCCAAAAACTTCATCCACCTTCTCCTCCTCCCTCGTCCTCTCAATCGCCTTCGCCGCACGCACATATAATGCTCTATCTCCAATAATGCTTTTATATCTCCGCATCAATGATCCTCAAGTTTCATCCTCAACTCCTTCGGCAAAAGATAATAAAATGCTCCTTTTGATGCTTGACGCTTGAATTTTACCACAGGTGCTTTCACCTTCTCTTGTTTCGCATATATTCTATCGTGGTGCTAAAAGGTTAATATAGATTTAAGGAAATAGCTTATCAAGTGAAATTTTGAAATGGAAGATGAAAAAGCGGGGGAAACAGAAAAACGGGATGAATTTATCTACGAACTCATTGCAGACCGATTTCGCTTAGAATGGCAGCGAACCAATGATCTCGATGGAAAAGCAAGCGGTATTATAGGCTTTGTAGGGATAATAGTAAGTTTACAGGCAGGATTGGGCAGTTTTCTTCTTAAAGAAATACCAAAAACTTGCGATTTTTATATTCATCTTTGTGCACTCTTTCTTTCAGGCATTATCTTTTTAATGTGTTCGATTCTTTGTGGTTTGAAGGCGTATTATGTGAAAACATGGAAAGTAGTTCCAGATCCTGAGCATCTGATAGAAGAGTATGCCAAAAAAGATAGGAGCAGGATAGATATACTGAGAATAGTGTCAGCAGAAATTTTTGACGCAGTCACAAAAAATAAAGAAACAAACGATGAAAAAGCTAAGTTTATAAAATATGGGTTTGCTCTTTTAATATTAGGGATTCTCATGGTTATTATATTTGTATGTGGTCTTTTATTAGTGTAAGGAGCTGAGGGTGTAACGATGAGTGAGGAGAAAGATAAAAAAGAAGAAAAGAAGGAGAAAGGGGGATATGTCCAATGGGGTGAAAGAGATCCAAAACTTCAAGTGATTGTGCTTGGAGGAAAAAGAAAAGAAAAAAGGTAAAAGATAAATAAAAGAGTAATAAGAACGTTACCCTTGGAGGAGATGAGAGATTTACACAAAGGTGCGGAGATGGAAGTGGGTCGATAGAACATAAAAAGAGGATTGTATATGGAAAATAAACAAAGAAAAAGGAAAGAAGAGAGAAAAGAACCCGTTGAATGGGGATCAGAAGATAAAAATCTTGTGGACATTATAGAAAAAGCGAGAGATTCCAAGCGCAAAAAATGATTGTTTTAGGGATTCACACCAAAGGACGCTCACGAATTCATTCTTTGGTATGGTCCTCTTTTCTCTCATGTCTCCAAACTCTATATACGTCACCTCCTCCACCGCCCGCTGCACCTCCCTCGTCCTCTCAATCGCCTTCGCCGCACGCATGTAATGCTCAATCTCTTTTGAAGATAACTTCCCACCTTTCCTATCCTTCAAATATTTATTAACTCCATGCTATACATGAACAGAGGCAACAGTTCATGAAAATAAAAGAAATGGTGGAGGACAGCAGACCGAGAGAAAGACTCGTTAAATACGGAATAGAAAATCTATCCGATGCTGAACTTCTCGCTATAATCCTGCAAAAAGGAACAGCACAGGAGAATGTTATAGACATGTCAAACAGGCTGATAAACAAATACGGGTTAGATAGACTGTCGGAATGTTCATTAAAAGAATTACAGGAGATTAAAGGCATAGGATTTGCAAAAGCATGCCAGATTCTTGCATTATTCGAGTTTAATAAGCGACATAATCTCGCAAAACAAGCTTCAAAACATATCAAATCAGCAGAGGATGTATTCAATCATTTTTATGAGAAATTGAAAGACGAAAAACAGGAAAGATTCGTTGTGCTCATGCTGAACAGCAAGAACCGGGTAATTGGTGAGGAAGTAATATCCCAGGGAACGCTCGATTTCTCTACTGCACATCCAAGAGATATTTTCAAGGCTGCGATAAAGAATTCTGCATCGAGGATTATTCTGGTTCACAATCATCCATCCGGCGACCCGACTCCTTCGGATTCCGATAGACAGCTAACGGAAAGATTGATAGAAGCTGGTGAGCTTTTAGGTATTACGGTTTCTGACCATGTTATAATCGGTAATAAGAAATGGTGGAGCTGGAGGGAAGAGGAGGGATTGTAATCAAGTGATAGAAATCGAACTACGATTACATGTAAAATCTATAATGATTCTGCAAAGGAATATCTTTATCCAATTCTGATAATAATTTAAAATCCAGATAAGGGCATTCTTTTTTCTGCGATGTAAGAAAATCTAAAACATAGTCACTAAGTGGCTCCGCTTCGACTTCATTTATTACCACTCCCCCTATTACTTCCCTCATTTTAACTCACCAACTCCCCCCTAAACGCTTTTGATAAAACTGCTTTAGGAAGCTGTTCAAGCTGGAAGTCTATGTTTTTTTGTTGTTCTGTTATATTATTTTTTCCTTGGTAAACTATCTCTAGTTTTTTGTCAATTATCCCCTTTTCTTCCAAAGAGGGAAGAGAAATGGTTGTATCTAAAACATCCGAATCTGAAACCGCAGGATATTGTATCCCCCTCATTTTAGGATTTATCTGATCCAGAACATAATCGGACATCATCAAATAAAAAAGAAATCTTGGCAATATTCTATCAGAGCTTCTTAAGACGCAAAAACCAGTAGAACAAATTTGATTATCATACTCTTTTGGGATTAGTGAAATTGTTCTTAAATTAGGTCTGTTCGTACTAAATATCACATCATTTTGCTTAATTAACCTTCGCGCTCTTGAAGGAGCATCCTTGCCAAGAATATATTGGGGATTTTCTATTAAAAACTTCTCCTTATTGATACTTGAAATATCTATGTAAAAAAAATGTTTGTTTGGTTCTTTCTTAGGGTCTTTTGTTTCTGTTTTTGTGATGACCTCTTTTAACTTTTTTTCTTCCCACCCTTCAGGCAACTCCTTCT
>JAODGF010000161.1 GCA_025464645.1 Methanosarcinales archaeon | reverse complement strand
TCTTATAAAAAGACACATTAACCTACGGAAAACCCCCCCCTCTCAACAACTCTGCCAGTGCCCTTGAGCGAGGTGCAATGCCGATGGACAACTCCGTTTTTCTTTCCTTGTAGCTTCAATTTCAAAGGTCGCCTCTGCTATCTGGTCGCCGATTTTCAAGACGGGATTCAAGGACGTTGTAGGATTCTGGAGCATCATCGCTATCTCCTTTCCCCTTATCTTCCTCATCCCTTCTCCGCTCTTTCAGGCTTGTTATTCTTAATAGACTCATAATCTTGTTACCCTCTTTAACCTCGGATTTATCAATTCCTCTAAAGAATAACCGATAAACGTAAGTGAAAGTATCGTGAACGTAATGCATAATCCTGCTGGTAGCATCCACCATTTCCATATCTCAGATATGAATATGGTGGGATATTCAAAGGCATAATGGAGAACCATGCCCCAGCTCTTTGCAGTTGGGTCTCCCAGACCTAAGAAGCTCAATCCTGATTCTGCGAGTATCACATGTCTCGCTTCTATGATTAATTGCACAATAATCAATGGAACCACATTTGGAAGAATGTGCCTCCCTAAGATATAAAAATCACGGGCACCGAGCATTCTCGTAGCATCCACATAAGGTCTATTTCTGAGTGATAACACCTCTGAGCGTATAATGCGAGCAGTGAATGGCCACCCAAATACTATGAACATAAATATGAGGTTCCAGATGCTCGGTCGCATGAACGCTGCGATTACAATTATCAGGGGAAGTCTTGGAATCGCAAGGAACGCATCTACAATCCTCATGATAAAAAAGCCAACCCTTTCAAAATACCCAGAAAGCAGACCAAGAGATGTCCCTATAATCGCTGATACGATTGAAACGAAGAAAGCAATGAATAAAGAGACCCTTGAACCATATATAAGCTCGCTCAATATATCCTGGCCTATATCATTCGTGCCCAGCAAATGGTCTGAATTTGGATGCTCTAAGGGTTTATGCATCTGATGCGGATCGTATGGTGCGATACATGGTGCAAAAACTGCCGACACTATGAAAAAGACCATTATTCCAAGTCCAATCAATCCAAGCACGCTTTTCCCATACTCTTTCAAAAAGGCGATTAAATTCCTAATCATTCGTGCTTCACCCTTGGGTCTAAATGTGCATACGTCATGTCTGCAACGAAATTCGCTGTAATAATAACAAGCGTGATAATCAAGAACGCACCTTGTAGTAATGGATAATCCCGGTATGTAACCGCATCATAGAGCAGTCTTCCCACACCCGGATATGCGAACACGGTCTCAACAAAAATCGTTCCGCTGATCATAAATCCTGCTCTGAGGGCAATCATCGTGATAATCGGAAGTAGTGCGTTCTTCATCGCATGCGTATGCATAATATACCGCTCACTCAAGCCTTTTGCCCTCGCGGTCAGTATATAATCTTCTCCTATCACATTTAACATCGAATTCCGCATCAAAAGGTATATACCACCGATATGTGCAATCACAAGCGTCATCGCCGGAAGGAGCAGGTGCCGAAATGCATCTAATGCGGCTTCAAAAGGCGTTGAATATTCTGCAAACGGCGTTTGTGCACCTGATATAGGGAAGAAGCTTAAATTCACACCTAACAGAATAATAAAGAGCATTCCAAGGAAGAAAGATGGAAAAGAGCTTATAGAGAGAACGAAAGTGAGCAGTCCCACATCCCTCTTCCCGCATCTATTCCAAGCGGATATAGCACCCAGCAGGATGCCCAAAACCATATAAATTGCGGTTGCCGCTCCAACGAGAAGAAGCGTCCATTTCAGTCCTCCAATCACTATTTCTGATACCGGAGCATTGAAATATACTGACCATCCAAGGTCACCGTGCAGAATGCCGAGCATATAGGCGTAGAATTGTTGCTGAAGTGGCTTATCAAGTCCATAATATGCAAGCAGTTTCGCCCTCATCTCTTTGTCCAGCACGATAGGCATATCCATGGCTGGACCACCAGTGAGAAATGAAAGCGGGTCCCCTGGCATCACCCTGGGTAAAAAGAAATTAAAAGATAGAATTGAGATGATTAGAATAATATAGCTTATTATTTTTGTTATTCGGTGCATATTGCGAAAAAAAATAAAATAGGGGACTTATTGCCCCCTCTTCCTTAAAAATAGATACGCAACTGCCAGCAGACCTACAATTGCAAATGTTGCTTCAAATCCAGGCGGCTTGGGTATAGGCGTTGTTGTAGACATTGTTGTCGCCATAGGCGTTGCAGGTGTAGGTGCTTCCTCTCCGGTGAACACGAGTTTGTTCAGCTCGTATGGGATTCCATGTGCTATGCCGTTTTTTGTATAAAACCACGTATCGAGCTTTTCTGGTTTGTATATCGCCCATCGTTTTGGATGATATAATGCATATACCGGGAGGTCATCTGCAATCGTCCCCTGAAGTTGATATACGAGCTGTTTTCGCTCTTCGGAATCCATCGTGGTAGCTTGTTCCTCGAAGATGGAATCGTATGAGTCGTTGTGATATGTACCTGCGGGCCAGTCAGGAGCTTCCAGTATATCTGGATATGAGCACCCACCATGACCGTTTATCGCGAGGAAGAAATTACCCTCTTTAAGGATTGTATCTACTGTGCTCTTGTCCATTGATTTTACATTTATCTTTATTCCGACCTCGCGCAATTGCGATTTTATAAGTTCTGCTTCCCTTGAGAATTTATCAATCGTTATCAGCTCGAATTCCATCTCTTCTCCGGTTGGATACTCCCGTATTCCATCGCCATCGCTATCAGTAAAGTTCAATGCATCGATAATTTCATTAGCCCTCGTTACATTGTGCTCATAACCTGGAAGGTCAGGATTATACCATTCTATGCCAGGTTGGAGGATGCCGGGATTTGCGGGTATTGCACCGCCATGCACCACTTTCTGGATAATCTCGCTTCGGTTTATACCATAAGCGATGGCATGCCTGAATTCTGTGATATTTGTCGGATATTTCTCGCAGTTGAAGATGATCTGGAGCACCCAGTAGCCAGGTGCTTCTATAATCTTGAAATCTGGGTTGCCTTCAAATTCGGCGACCACGTCTATGTCCTTTCTCCAGAAAGATGCCTCATCTAAATGGCCAGTTTTCAATGCGAGTGCGGTATCGCTGACCTTCATCGAAATAAGTTCATCTACAAGTGGTTTACCCTTGAAATATTCCTCATTTGCCTCCCATAAGTAATATCCTTCTTCTTTGTTATATTCTGCCAGTCTAAATGGTCCTGTTCCTATAACTGCCTCCTTACCCTTGAACTGCTTCGGGTCTCCAACACCATCCCATATATGTTTTGGGAATATCGGGACATCTCCGGCAATACACACCAAGAAATCTGCTACCGGGTTTTTAAGGTGTATAACAACTGTATAGTCGTCTACCACATCCACATGGTCTATGTGCTTGAATGACTTGAACCACTTTGGTCGTGGGTGTTCTTTCATATAATCGAACGTGAACTTCACGTCATCAGCAGTAAATGGTTCTCCATCGTGCCATTTTATTCCCTCGTGAAGGTGGAATGTCCATGTCTTACCGTCATCAGACATCTCCCAGCTATCTGCAAGCCAGGGTATCACACCTGTTTCGTCCTTCCAGGTCAGCGTGTCAAAACAGAAACTCATGTAAATATAGCCCATACCCCGTGGATAGAACGCATACGGCGAGGGATAACCGAAATCTCCACCCAATGTACTGCCTCCAAACTTCACGACCTCGCTCGCTACCGCCACTCCGCTGAATACACCACACAAAAGTATTGCCAGACCAAATATAGCCAAGGTTTTTTTCTTTCTCATTCTTTAGTACCTCCTCCTAAATTTTTGTTTACTTTTTTCCCTTCGACTATTCGCCTTTTTTTCATTCTTTTTCTTATAACCCCCTCCTTTATTTCCACACCTTTTGTAACATATCAACAACTTTTGTAATATATAAACGTTACAAAAGAATTAAAAACCGAAAAGTTTTTATACTGACATTTCAAACGTATTTGAAGTGATGTGATATGAAATACCTTTTGATAGCGGTAGTGTTTGCGGCGGTAGTTTTAGCAGCGGCGATGGGTGCGACAAGTGCACAAGTGATGCCGGGTTCTGCGCACTCTAAGGTGAGCTGTACCGACTGTCATGGCAGTGCGCCCTTTACAGAGATAAATATATCTTCGATGGAAACATGTGCGAAATGCCATGCGAAAGAAGTAAGTGACACGATGAGTTCAGCGCATGCGGGTCTGGGTGCAACACGCCCGGATACGATGCCAAATACGTGCCTTGTATGCCATAATCCGCATCAAGGAGTTTACAAAGCGGGTAAATGGGAAGACCAGATTATAGCGGAATACAACAAGTTCGCATTTAAAGGCAAGGACAAACTTGGAACGGAGCATACATGGAGGACGTTCAACAGCACAAGAGAACTCTGTCTTGACTGCCACGGGCATGGAGACCACGGAGCGAATGTGTCTGACCCGGCGGAGATAACAGGTAAAGAAGGTGCGTGGTTCCAGCAGGGCTGGTATGGGAATGACAGACCGATTCCAAAGATAGGAGGACTTGGCGATGAGCGAGGTGCGCTGCCGATGGACGACCCGGACTTTATATCTTATAACGTATGGAAGATGGAGAAGAAGCATTACGGCGCCGGGAATGCACCTTATGGTAGCACTAACTACACAGAAGGGATAGAGGACTGCAGTCATGCATGCCATTATGGTGGTTCGCTAATTGTTATGGGTGGGAAGGAAGTGCCACCGGCGGGCTACGAATGCAGTGACTGCCATCCAAAGACGAAGGATACGGTATTGAAGATAGAAACAGGTACTCATGCAAGGAACATCGATAAAGATTGCACGGTGTGTCACAATCCGCATACTGTGGTGATGGCAGCAGCACCAGCTACTACTCCCGTGTCAACACCTACGCCCGGGTTTGAGGTATTATTTGCAGTTGTTGGAGCTGGCATGGCGATTGCGATGTATAATATGAAGAGAAGGAGAGGGTAAAACTCCTTCTTTTATTTTTTTTCTTTTCTTGCTTCTTACGAAGATGAAATGCTATTTGATGAAGGACAGATAGGCCCGGTAACCACGAAGAACAGAATAGTATTCCCCCCGATTTCAACCAGTTTGGCTTCGCACTCGGGTGAGATAACCGAGCGGCTCATATACCATTATGAGCGAATAGCGAGAGGGGGTGCGGGGATAATAACCGTGGAGAATATCTGCATAGATTATCCGGAGGGGCTGCATCTCGTATGCCAGCCGAGAGCAGATGCAACCGAGTTCATACCAGGACTGAGCAACCTCGCTGATGCAATACATAGATACAATGCCCTCGCAGTCGCCGAACTTGCACATCATGGTGGTGGTGACATCGTGAACGCTTCTGAACGTCTTGTGGAGAGGATAGCTGACAAATATACGACTGCGGCGCTTCGCTTAAAAACTGCTGGATTTGACTGCGTTGAAATTCAGGGAGCACATGGTCTGCTTGTGAATCAGTTCCTGTCGCCTGTCTCCAATAACCGAAAGGACCGATACGGTGGCAATCTGAAGAACAGAACGCGATTCGCAGTGGAAATACGTGCTAAAATTAGCGAGCTCTGCGGTAGAAATTTCCCGGTGAGTATACGGCTTGGTGTGCAGGATTTCGTGGACGGCGGGAACGATATAGAAGACAGCAAAGAGATAGCGAAACTACTTGAGAACGCCGGCTATGACTGCATTCATGCTGATGTCGGGTTCGGTGATAAGGAATACCGGCTTGAACCGATGGGATATGAAGAAGGATGGCGTGTGTATCTCGCGTCGGAGCTGAAGAGTGTTGTTAGCGTTCCCGTTGTTGCCGTTGGAGTATTAAGACATCCTGAATTCGCGGATAGGATATTGAACGAAGGCAGAGCGGACTTTGTTGCGTTCGGAAGAGCGCTTCTTGCAGAACCTGAATTGCCGTATAAAGCGCAGAGGGGCGATTACCGCAGTATAAGACCTTGCATAGGTTGCAATGAATGTGTTCGTGCGATACATACCGATAATCGGTCAATAAGATGCAGTGTAAATGCTGAAATAGGGCGCTATGAGAGCGTAAGCAGACGTGAGAGCAGGAGGGTAGTGATTATTGGTGGTGGTCCTGCGGGAATTACGGCTGCGCTGACGATGTGCAAGATGGATGATGAGTTTCATCTATTTGAGAAGGACAGGTTATGCAGAACGCTCAGGTTCGCCTCTATACCGCCGGGGAAGGCTAAAATACGTGATTACATCACTTATCTGGAGGAGATGGTGCGTTCGCATGATGAGATAGATGTCAGGAGGAAGACAGTAACACGTGAGGATATAGATGAGATAAGCCCGGATATGGTTGTCGTTGCAACAGGTGCGAAACCGCTCATCCCCGCGATAAATGGCATTGAAGGCGATAACGTCCTCACTCCTTTTGATATATTGGGTGACAGAGCACCTAAGGGGGATAGGTGTGTCGTACTGGGTGCGGGGCTTGTTGGGTGCGAAACTGCGAATTTCATTGCAGCGGAACATGGCAAGCGAGTGATTCTATTCAAGCGAAGAAGGGACTACGCATGGGATATGGAACCTATATCAAGGCAGTATCTATTGAACGAACTGAGGAGTAATGGCGTTGTCTTCGATTCGCTACGTAATATCGTGGAAATAACCGATGCAGGCGTTGTTATTGAGGATGCATCGTCAAAAACGCGTATCATTGAGGCGGATATAGTTGTATGCGCTCTTGGAATGGTTCCTGACAGGGCAGTCTTGAACGTTCTGAATGGCTATAAATATGTCCTCATCGGAGATGCAAAGAAGCCACGGAGGATTATTGATGCGGTGCGAGAAGGGTATGACGTTGGGAAAGGGTGTGGAATATAACTAATCCCAGGGCACGTAGTATATGGTATCGCCGATTTTATGCGCCTTTGCTAATTTAAATCTTCGGAGAACGATCATTATCTGCAGGAGCTCGCCAGGGGCACAAGCCAAATTCACTTATCACCTCTCGGGTGTGACTTTACCTCTCTCCTTCAGGAACTCAAAAGTTAAATAGCAAGCTTCAATGATTTCTCTATTATCTCCTATCAGTTTCCATGTTCTTATTACAAAGGACAAAAGCATATGTATTTATATAAATATCTCAAATATATTTGAAATATGAACCGGATAATAGTCTTGAAAGCAGGTGCAGATATGCTGATGCAATACCTCTCACTCCAT
>JAODGF010000160.1 GCA_025464645.1 Methanosarcinales archaeon | reverse complement strand
GTCTTCGGTAATGTACTTTTCCATGAAATCTCCGGTATTCGCTAATATAATTTTATAGTTTGAAGGCTCTCCTGGCACTGTATTAGCTATATGGAACACAGAGGCATTATATCTCCCAACTGGCTCCCATCCTCTAAATGTCATTGTAAGGACACCAGTTTTGGTTTCTTTCCTGCTCTTTTTGACGGTTGCATCGTATATCCATCTCGATATTCCCACGAATACCTTCTTGCTGATTGTATCGGTTTCATCACTATCGTGTGTTACAGTCAACGTAACATTATATTCACCAGCTGAGGAGTAGGAGTGTGTTACTATTTCTCCAACTGCTTTTGTTCCATCTCCAAAGTCCCATTCGTATTTTATAATGTTTTCATAAGAAGAAGATGCGTTAAATGTAATAGTTTCGCCAATAATTGGATTTGTTGGGGAATACGTGAATGTTACGTGTGTTCCTGTGAGGTTAAGCATGGAGTCTTCAAGCAGGGTGATTCCGTAACGGTAACTCGGAAAACTGATTGTCACCGTGTTAGTTCCCTGATCTATCATCCCGGTTGGAATGTCTATTCTCTCCCAGTGTTCTCCTTCATCAAACCTTTTTGCAGGAAAAAGGGTTGCATCGTTTATCTTGACTTCTACCTTTCCACTATCGAGTACGTTAAGGTGAAGATTAAGATCGCCCCTCGCTTCCATAAAAGGAGAGCAGAAATCTATGGTAACGCTTTCATTATGTTCAGAATAGGTTGAAGCTTTATAGCCAAAGTCTTTAAAGGCGTAAGAAGTACTATTTTGAGAGCTTGCCATTACCACCGCTTCCGCATCTGAAGTATTAACATTAACAGAAGAACCATGAGATATGCCACTGTACTATAACAAGCATAAATTTTTCATTTAAACGACAGCATTAATAGTTGTAACTTCCTCCACCTGATAGGGCTCATTGATATCAGCAAAATCTCTGCAGAAGAAAGTGCGGCAGGTTTACCATCTTACAGGATTAGAATCACGGAAGACGGCTTGAAAGCAGTGAAGAACATCTTCAAGACGGTGAAAACCTGAAAAGAGTGTAGAAACAAAAAATTTCTGTTCTTTCCACTTCCATCTTCATCACCTTTAATATTTTATAATTAACCTACCAACATAAATATCATATTGTTCAGTGTAGGTGTAGGAAGAAATGGCGTATTTCAAGAGCGAAACGCAAAGACCAAATTTCATACAACAGGAAGAGGAAATATTGGAGCTGTGGGACAGAAATAAAACATTTGAGCACAGTGTAGACCGCAGAGAAGGTTGTGATAAGTTCGTTTTCGTCGAGGGTCCACCAACTGCGAATGGACTCCCACATCCAGGACATATTCTTACACGAGTTGTAAAAGACCTCGTGCTGCGATACAAAACGATGCGTGGCTTCTATGTAGAAAGAAAAGCGGGGTGGGACACGCATGGTCTGCCGGTGGAGATAGAAGTGGAGAAGGAACTGGGGACAAACAGCAAGCACGAGATAGAAGAGTATGGAATAGATAAATTCAACAGCAAATGCAAGGAATCGGTTTTTAGATATGAAAAAGAATGGGTAAATGCCACGAAGCGAGTGGGATTCTGGATAGATATGGATTCCCCTTACATAACTTTTGATAACGAATACATAGAATCGGTTTGGTGGTCGTTAAAGGAGATATGGAACAAAGGCTTGCTTTATCGGGGACATAAAGTAGTGCCGTTCTGTCCGAGATGCGAGACAACGCTGAGCAGCCATGAGGTAGCACAGGGCTATAAGGATGTGGAAGACCCTTCAATCTACGTGAAGTTCAGGCTGAAACGAGAAAAAGTTTTTATGCTCGCATGGACTACCACGCCCTGGACTTTATTCGGTAATATCGCACTCGCTGTTCATCCTGAGCATACCTACGTAAAGGTAAAGCAGGGAGAAGGAAAGGAGGAGATTTTGATTCTTGCAGAAGCCAGGTTAGATGCTCTGGAGGGCGGATACGAGATAACAGAGCGACTAAGAGGGAAAGAATTGGAGGGCGAAGAATATGAACAGCTTTTTGATGTACCCGTAGCGGGGGAATCGCATAGAGTAATCACCACCGATTTCGTCTAAAACTCCGGTGAATGAGACGGTATGTTCGACTATTATGATGTTCCTTTAGGAATTGCGAAGGAAGGAATCTCTCTGTCTGTTGAGAGGGAGGGAGAGGTGCTGCTTTACTGGAGGGAGAGCGTTGATGAGAAAGTGGAGAAAAATCTCCCGGCAAGCACTGGAAAAATCCTCATCAACCCCATTGAGCCGGTGAACAAACCCAAGGAACTAACCTCATATCTTCTCATAGAATTTGAAAGGACTCTTGTGGTTGAACCCGGAGCAACACAGAAAATCTACGCCAAATATCCTTTAGAAATAGGTGTTTTTATATCAAGGAATGAAAATTTTAAAATCCTTGATATTTTCACCCTGATGAAGCAGAAGTTTACTTTATATGGCGACCCAAGTAGTGGAGTTATATGCAAATACTGGAGTAGCGCAGTTTATTCCTCGCTACCCTCTGTAAATCCTATTCAGGAAGGAGTCGTAGAACTCAGTATAACAAACACAAGCACCGAGTGGGTTGAAGTAACTAAAGCTGTTTTCAATGCGTATGGAATGAAAATGTACTACAGTGAGGATATGGTCGCTATGAAAGCGAATATGAAGATCATGAAGGGGAAAATTGCAGAAACTGATTTTTTTGATTCTCCTCTTGAAACAGGAATGAAAAAGTCTTTAGAGCTCTACACCGTAAGAAAGGTTGCTATAACCACAACAAAGTTTGTGATGGAGGCGGGTATATAATATGAATCTCGACATAGTTGTTTACGGTGACGTCAGACTTTATCACCTTCTTATGGCTGCATTGATTCTCCTGATTGCTGTTTTAATAGCCAAAGGACTGGTAATCCACCTGAGAAGGTCCCTTAAGGATAAGGTAGAGAAACACCAGTTAGAGGATATTGTCAAAGTTGTTTGGTACGGCATTATTGGCATTGCTGTGCTTACAGTTTTTCCAATCCTTGGCGTACACCCTGCGGGTTTGCTGGCTGCTGGAGGCATAACGGGTATTGTGATAGGTTTTGCCAGTCGAAGTGTAGTAAGCAACTTGATATCGGGGCTTTTCCTGATGATCGAGCGACCCATAAAGATTGGGGATGCGGTAAATATAGACGGAACTGCAGGAGTTGTAGAGGACATCCACATATTCTCGACCGTACTTAGAGCTATTGATGGGTTGTACGTTAGGATACCCAATGATAAAGTCTTCACTGGTAAATTAACTAACTACGTTGCCAATGTTGCCAGGAGGTTTGAGTATGTTATTGGAATAAGGTATTGTGACGATGCTGATAAGGCTATTGAGATAATTAAAAATTTAATTGATGAGCATCCGCTCACCCTTAAGAATCCAGCATCCCAGGTTTTTGTTGATAACCTTGGAGATAGCACTGTTAATATTCTTGTAAAAATCTGGGCACCTACTACTGAGTGGTATGGGGTTAAAAGGGAGCTTCTATGGAAAATAAAGAATGCTCTGGAAAAAGAGGGAATACAGTTTCCATTCCCCCAGCGCGAGCTGTGGTTTAACAATGAACTCAGAAGTCGTGAGATTAAAGCAGAGTAGAGTAGCGTGAAGCGAAAAAAAAACGGAAAAGGAGGAAATTAGTTCCTCCTTCTCAACACTAAATATGCTACTGCGAGCAGTCCTGCGATAGCGAATCCCGCTTCGAATCCCGGTGGTGTAGGCGTTGGCGTTGGCGAAGGTGCTGGTGTCAGTGTCGGTGTTGGACTTGACGTTGGTGTTACAGTTGGAGTCGGCGGTGTTGGTGTGGGAGAGGGTGTCGGCGTAGGCGTTGGTTCCGAAAATTTAACAAGGAATGTATCCACACTAAAGTTGTGGGATTTCGGCGACCCAGAAGAAGTCGTCCCTGCTAAATACACGCTGTCT
>JAODGF010000033.1:4968-14810 GCA_025464645.1 Methanosarcinales archaeon | reverse complement strand
CGAATATAAGCGCTTTTCACTCCCTCCTTATTCAAAGCAGCTTCTATCTTTTCCGCATCTTCCTCGTTGTTAAACGTATAAACACCCTCGAGTTTTGTTTCTTTTACAAACTGTTTTCTCCCTGTCGCAATAACGAGAAAATCGTATTTTAGCTCTTCACCTGTTTTAAGGACTATATTGTTCTCCTCTAAATTTAGTTTGGTTACTTCTGTTTCGGTTCTGAAATCAACGCCCTGATCGAGGAAGAACTGCGGCTTGTTTATCTCTGTTCTGTCTATCTCATACCAACCACGTAAGGCAAAAGGCAGCCCGCAAGTAGATACCCAGCCGCTTTTCTCTCGCTTTAATACCGTGAAGTCCATCTCTTCCTCCACATCGTTCTTCCTTGCAAGCAAGTTCCTCAATACGTATATCCCTGCAATGCCACCACCAACGATTACAATCTTTTTTACCATTTCTCTCCTCCCCCTTCTTATCTTCAAGTTTCGGTATTTAAATCGAAGGCAAAAGCATAAATAATTAGCGGTTTTTTTCTTACTCGCTAACTCCACTCTTACTGCAATTTGCCAGCCAGCAACGCTCTGATTGGGCGTCTGATTCTGCCGCATATATTCCCCATCTCGACACCACCTCCTCCATATGATATATGAGTATCCCGCCAAAGAAGACGTGAATGAGAATGAAGAGCATGAAAGACATGACGACACCTACAATTATCCCTCACCGAAGAATCGTCTCATCGCCGGGAACATCTCCATCATCTGCTCGGAAGCTACGTCTTCATAAAGCCGGTAAGCAATGCTCACTGCCAGAAGCAAGCCAGTCCCAGATGCCTGCCCAAGTGTGCCAAACATATTTGCAAGCACGCACAACACACCCAGGATAGCACCACCCATTAGCGCTATTTTCGGTATGTATCCTTCCATCATTCGCTCTATCGTTGCAGGACTTCTCCGATGCCCGGGGATTTGCATCCCTGAGCGATGTATTTGCGCTGCCACATCCTTAGCCCCCATTCCAGTCGTATTTATCCAGAATAGAGCGAATATCGCACCACCTATGACCATAAAAGAGAGGTCAACCGCCAATCTCGTAGCAACTTGCCAGCCGGCATAGGGCGTGGTCATAAGACCAGGGAACCAATCCCAGGGATTATAAATGGGGTCGAGATAATACATCAAGCCTGATACTGCATTGCCATATTCGTCATACGTTCCGAAAAGAGTAATTCCGCGAGTATAAAACATCCTTCCAAAACCCTGTATGCTCGCTTGCAATGCTCTTACAAGAATCATCGGTAGCACGCTTGCGTATAACAGCTTAATTGGGAACTTGCCGCGTGCACCTCTTGCCATCGAATGTGCCAGCGGTATCTCTAAACGAGTGCTCTCAAGATAAACGACGAGGAAAAATACCGCAATGGTGGATATAAGCGCTATCAGGTGATTCTCGAACAGGAAAATTATACCGCCTTCCAATATCTCGTATGGTGCTACTTGACTTGCTATTTGTATCCAGCGTGGTATCACGCCCACTGCCCATCCTCCAACGCGAATTGGACTTATAAGACCCGTAATTACTTGTTGAGAGACGCCAGCGATGATGAACAACGAAACGCCAGAGCCTATACCCCACTTCGATACCACCTCATCCATGAAGTAAATAAGCATGCCGCCGATAAAGACCTGAATGAAGAGCATGAACGAGAGGAATCGCAGAGATATACCAAGCAGAGATGCTATTCCTGGGTCCGGCTTATAAAAGCCCACCACATAAGTCAGGCTAATGAAAGCAGCGAAGACCACAACGAGCAATTTCTGGATATTCTGGTAAAACGCCTGGTCTCTGGGGTCACTCAGGTTCAATTTTAATATTCCCGCACCGACCAGAAGCTGTAAGACAATAGAAGCATCAACGATTGGCATTATTCCAAGGGCAGTTAGTGAGAATCTTTCACCCGCAAAGATTGCACGCCATCTGCCGAAAAGGTCCATCGATTCCGGAGATAGCCCAAAGAGGGGAACATTGCCCAGGGCAAAAAAGAGAATGAGTATGCCAGCGGTCCAGGCTAACTTCGTTTTAAAATGAACGTGCCACCCCGGGCGTTCAACCATAGGGAATTTACTTAAAATAGACGTTAATGCATCTTTTAAGCCTGTCTCGTTCATCTAAGCAATATTCACACTCCACTCGCTGCTTCTACCCCTACTTTTACTTCTCCACCTGCGCTTTCTATCTTCTCCCTTGCCACCCTGGAAATCTCGTTCGCTTTAAGTGTCAGCTTCCTCGTCACTTTTCCCTTACCTAATATCTTTTGTATGCCAAGCTGACTTGCATCGAGATAAATGCCTGTGCCCTCCTCTGCTTTTCCTTTCTCTATCAGTTCTTCCACCATCTCCTCTAACTCACCTACATTCACTGCCTTATCATTCAAACTTTTTAAAAAAGTTTGATCAAAACGCTTCGCAGTGCGATTTCGGAGAGGCAGTTGTGATTTGTTTCTTCCCTTTCTTATCCCCTTTTTCAGAGACTGCACAAAATGATGCCCGTATGCACCTGCGTTACCTGAACCACCTTTGCTTCCTTTGCCTCTCCTCTTCTTATGTGAGCCACCACCACAGGTTCTTGTCCCTCTTATCCTTTTTATCCTCTTCTTCATCCTTAGTCCTCTACTCTCCACAATGCATATTTTAATATTCTATATATACTTTACTTTTTATACTCCTTACCAAAGAATAGATAGTTTTTTATGTTATAAAGAGGAGGGTTGAGAGGAGATGGAAAAAATAGATATAAAGGTAGAAAATGTAGTAGCAAATGCAAGAATTGCTGATAACCTGGACTTGCAATATATAGAATCGAAGTTAGAAGATGCGGTGTTCACAAAGAAGAAATTCCCTGGTTTGGTGTATCGGACGCGGGAGCCAAAATCCGCTTTCCTTATCTTTCGTTCCGGGAAAGTAGTATGCACAGGCTCTAAGACTGCGGAAGGTGTACGGGCGGTGATGGATAAGCTTAGTTCGGACCTTAGGAGCATAGGCATAGAAGTGGTAGAGCATCCGGAGTTCAGGGTGCAAAATATTGTTGCTTCTGCCAATATTGGAAAGGAACTCAACTTGGGGGCTATCGTGGTGGGATTAGGGCTTGAAGGCATGGAGTACGAGCCCGAGGTTTTTCCCGGGTTAGTGTATCGAATTGACGAGCCAAAGAGTGCTATACTGATATTCAGCTCAGGGAGGTTGGTTATCACCGGGGGGAAGACAGTAAAGGATTGTGAAAAGTCAGTAGGGGTCTTATTGGATAGATTAAAGGAATTAGAGCTAATTTAAAATAAAAGTATAAAAAATGGAGTTTGAGCCAAAAATAGTAGCTTTTTGCTGTAACTGGTGCTCTTATGCAGGTGCAGACCTCGCAGGGGTATCACGCTATCAATATCCACCGGGGGTGCGGATAGTAAGAGTAATGTGCTCTGGAAGAGTAGATCCCGTTTTTATCTTCGATGCGTTTAAGAACGGTGCTGATGGCGTCATTGTTACGGGTTGCCATCCAGGGGATTGTCATTACGTCTCGGGTAACCTGAATGCAGAGCAAAGAGTGGGAGATACAAGGAAAGCGTTGGAGTATTTAGGGCTTGGAGCAGAGAGGCTTCGCCTGGAATGGATTTCCGCATCAGAAGGAATGAAGTTTGCAGAGGTGATGCAAGAGTTTACAGAGGAGATAAAGGAGTTAGGTCCTTCGCCAATAAAGTCTCAATTGAACCGATGTGAAAACCATGAGATTGCGCGAGATTAACACAAAAAAGGGAGAAAAAATGGGAGAGAAAGAAGGCGAAGAAAGAATAGGCGTGTTTGTGTGCAGATGCGGTGTGAACATAGGCGGGGTTGTGGATTGTGATGACGTGGCGAGATATGCAGCGACATTGCCCGGGGTTGTTTGTTCATCTGTGAACAAGTTCACGTGTTCAGATTCTGGACAGGCGGACATACAAGAGCATATTCGCAGATATAATTTGAATCGTGTGGTAGTCGCGGCATGCACGCCAAAGACACACGAACCTACTTTTAGAGTGTGCTGTGAGGAGGCGGGACTGAATCAGTATCTTTTAGAGTTTGTTAACATCCGTGACCAGTGCAGTTGGATGCATATGTGGGACGCGGAAGGAGCAACGAAGAAAGCGAAGGACCTGGTCCGGATGGGTGTTTATCGTGCTAAGTTGTTAGAGCCGCTGGAGGAATCAGAAGTTACAGTGAATCCGAATGTGGTGGTTATAGGTGCAGGAGTTGCGGGAATGCAAGCGGCGATGGACCTTGGAGACATGGGATTCCATGTATATCTGGTGGAGAAGGAGCCTTCGATTGGAGGCAGGATGGCTCGATTTGACAAAGTGTTTCCGACGAATGACTGCTCTATCTGCATCCTGGGTCCTAAGATGGTTGAGGTAGCACGTAATGAGAACATTGAGATAATGTCTTATTCAGAGGTGGTGGAGGTGGCGGGATTTGTGGGTAATTTTGAAGTCACGATAGAACACAAGCCGAGGTATATAGATATGGATAAATGTAACGGGTGTGCGCAGTGCGCGGAGAAATGCCCGGTGGAAGTGCCATACGACTTCAACGAAGGATTCGGGACGCGAGGAGCGGCATACGTGCCTTTCCCTCAGGCTGTTCCTCTACGTGCAGTGATAGATTTGGAAAATTGTTTGAGAAGCGAAGGTAAAGAGTGCAAAGCATGTATAAAAGCGTGCGATAGGGATGCGATAGATTTCTCGCAGGTGAAGAGATATAGTAAGGTGAAAGCAGGTGTGATAATCGTGGCGCCTGGGTCCGTAACCTATGACCCGGAGCAGAGAAACGATTATGGATACGGGATATATGATAATGTGATAACAACGATGGAATTTGAGCGGCTTTTAAATGCCGCAGGTCCTACGGAAGGGCATGTTATAAGACCTTCGGATTGTAAGGAGCCTATGCGGCTGGGGTTCATCAATTGCGTTGGCTCTCGAGACGTTAAAACAAACGTTCATTGCTCCGGCGGGGTTTGCTGCATGTTTAACATGAAGAATGCGATTCTGCTGAAGGAGAAGCGTCCGGAGATTTCATGTTATCTATTTTATATGGACATAAGAGCCCCGTTCAGGGGTTATGAGGAGTTTTATACCCGTGCAAGAGACATTGGTATAAGATTCATCCGCGGATTGCCATCAGAAGTGATAGAGCTCGAGAATGGGAATTTGGTGATAAGGGTGGAGGATACGCTGAAGGGCGAGGTAAGGAATATAGAAGTTGATTTGGTGGTTCTCGGCACGGGCATCGTGCCGCATAAGGATATAGAGAAGATATCGAAGATGCTGAAAATACCACGCGCTGCGGATGGTTTGCTTATGGAAGCACATCCGAAGTTGGGACCGGTAGACACCGTGTTAGGGGGTGTATTTGTCGCAGGAAGTGTATCAGGTCCGAAAGACATACCATTTGCAGTTGCGCAGGGTAGTGGAGCAGCATCACGGGCGGCGAGATTGCTCGTCGCGGGAAAGACAAAAATAGAAGGGATAACGGCAGCTTCGGATGAGAGCTGCATAGGGTGTGGGCTATGTGTGGATGTCTGTCCGTACGGCGCGATAACGCTGGACGAGAAAGAGAACAGGGTGATGGTTGTGGAAGCGATATGCAAAGGTTGCGGCACCTGTGCGGCGACATGCCCCGTGGGTGCTATGGAGCAGCGGCATTTCAAAAACAAGCAGATGGAGGCACAGGTGAAGAATTTGTTTGCATTCGCATAGTAAATGAAAAATGGACGAATTAGATAAGAAGATATTGAAAGAACTGCAGTTGGATTCTCGCAATTCTTTCACAAAGATTGCGCAGAGGATAGGAGTAAGCACTGCCACTGTAAGCGAGAGAGTGAAAAGGCTAACGGAAAAAGGGATTATTTGTGGTTATACTGCGGTTCTCAATTCCTCTAAACTCGGCATGATCACGCTCATCACAAAGATAAAAACCAAGCCGGGATATAATAGTATTGAAGAGGTGGGGGAAGCGGTAGCGAAAATGGCAGAGAGTTGTTGCGTTCACCACGTAACTGGCGATTGTGATCTGATTGTCATCTCTAAGTGCGTTGGTTATGATAAATGTGGAATTATTATCGAGAGGATAAAAGAAATCGAAGGTGTGGAAAGCATGGATGCAGAACTGGTGCTAAAAACGCTGAAGGAAGAGCTTAAGGTTGAGTTGTGAATTAATTTAGACGCAGATAACACAGTAGGGGAAAAAATAAGAGGGCTCGTATGAGCCCCCCTTCTTAACCTCCTATTTTTACTTTAGCGTACGTATGCCCTTGCCTTCAGTATCGCATATTGCTCGATGAGATCCGCACCACAGTTGGGGCACTTGGCATAGAGATGCCCTAAAGCAGCTCCGCATACCGGGCATTTTTCAAACGTATTTTTCGTCTGCATCGCATCACCCCAGATCCAACCATGATGCTCTCCCATCATGTGTTCAACTACTTTCTCTACTACTGTGTCCTTGTCCTTCGCTGAAAACATCTGATTGCATACATAACAACGTCCTTCTGCCATTTTTTTTCATCCCCCTATAATTATGGAATTTATGATTATTTAAATTTTTCGTTTTTTTTAATCGTTCCAATAGTGAGATGCTAAAAAACTTTATATTCATTAAAATTATCTGATTTTTTAAAACAAACGTAACATCAAATGCTAATAAGCGATGAATGTAGCCAATGATGGAATGGTTTAAGGAGCATTTAGTTGAAGCACCGGCATATTTGCTTCAAATATATTTAAGGAGGAAAAGAGATATTAAAACGGGGATTGAAAATGGCAGGAGCTAAAAAAATTCATCTCCCTGTTCTTGTGGAGAAGGATGAAGATGGGTTCTTTGTGGTTGAATGCCCGCTTCTTCAGGGATGCTATACACAGGGGAAAACACTCGATGAGGCATTGAAAAACATACACGAAGTGATTGAACTGTGCCTTGAAGAACAGAAGGAAGAAATTGTGGAACAGCTTGATACAATCCAGGAGTTCAGCTACCATAAGGAAGTCATATCCGTATGAAACATAAATCTGACAAAGGCAAGAAGCCGCTAACGATCCCAAAACACAAAGTGCTTGGCAAAGGGCTATTAAGAAAACTGTTAAGGGATGCTGAAATAAGTGTTGAGGAGTTCCGTGAGTTGTTATGATGAGGTACAACATCATACCTAAACAGGCGGTGAATGTTCCTTCCTAATACACAAACCTTTTTCGGCAATCAGCGCGGCGTCTTTTTTTACCTATACCGATTCCCTACTCTTTCCGGATTCCTCGCATATACCTCAAATCCCGGAATAATCACCCTTACAACAGGAACACCTATTTCCTCCCTCGTTAAATCCACCACTATCACGCGGTCCACTACCCGCCTCAGTTTTTCAAGTGCAATCTCTATATCGCCATCTATTGTATCAGTCGCCAGGTTGGGAAGTTCATCTAATCCCACTTTTTCTTCCTCTCCTTTATCCTTGCTCTTGTCTTCAAACCAATGCCTATTTCTCTTTTTTACCTCTTCGTAACTCATTACCCTCGCCAATGCCGCTTTCATCGCATCCCTCCTCGCACTCTCTATCTGCATAAGCCGGGATTGCGCGGCTTCTGTTATCGCTCTTATCGCTGCTATTCTTGGGTCACTATGCGCCCCTGCGCCATAAACAAGCAAGGAAGCGTCCTTTGATTCGGAGTCTAAAGCAAGCGCGACCGTTGCAAATCCCGTGTCTGAGGGGATATACCAGAAATAGGGGACAATACCTGCGGATTCAAATCTCTTCTTCAACTCGAATAGCATTCCATCACCTTCACCAATTTCTATTTGTTTTTGTTTACCCGCGCGCTTCTTCAGCTCTACATAACTTAATGCATCTCGCTCTATTACTTCCGTAATCCCATGAAAAATAGCTTCCTCAAGGTTATTCCCCGATGCTATACCGTTGCTGTCACTTCTAAACAGCCTTCCTCCCCTATTTGATACGTAGGGATGAAAAACAGCATTCGCAGGGACGAGAACTTCTTCCGCTCTTAAAAGGTCATAGCCCACACACCACTCCAATTTCGAACCCGGGCTGAAGGTGGAAAGCTTGCTCAATATAAGAGAAGCAGGGTCCACTTTTTCTCTTTCGTCTTCTTCATCGTATGGTTCAAACAAAAAATTAGCCCGATCTCTGGCTTTTATTTCCGCTGAGTATCTTTCTATTGCTTCCATGATGACCGACACCCTCGCTTGCTCTCTTGTCAGACCTTTTCCGGCATAGAGCGAAACAGCTCCTTCTTTTGCTCCCGGTCTGCTCGCTGAATAGACAGGTATATTGAGCTTATCAAGTCCCGTAATATCTTCCATCCTTGTTATCCCTACTTTCTCTTTCAGTTTTTCCACCTCGACCAACGTCTCGTCAGGCATTAAAGCGCGATGTGTATCAAAGAAATACCTCTTTGGCGTTCGCTTAAGCTTTATTTTCATCTCAACATCACCTTTTATATATAATGAAAGAAATTTATAATTATACTTTACAAATGGCAGGAGAAAAGAAGAAAAGTTGGATGGAAAGAGAGGCAGAGAAAGCAGATAAAGAAGAAGGTGGAAGGAAAGAGCGGATATTTTCGCATGCAACGTGTTCAAAGTGTGGTAAAGAAGTGGAAGAAGGGGATTACATAGAAGTTCGAGGTAGAATTCTCTGCGCGGAATGTTACGAAGCCGAACTGGAAACAGAGGTGGACATGGGAGCAGCAGAAGGTACTGGAGCGGGATGAATTAAACGAGGAGTAAAAAGGGAAGAGCGTCTGCGTACGTAATTACTTTCTTAATTCACCCACATACAGCCAGTGGTCGAGATAGCCGTTACTTTCTTTATTTTCTTTTATCTTACCCTCAAACTCATCATTTAATATCTCATTCACAATTCTCGCTTCTTCCTCGCTCGAAACCGTGAATAGCACCTTTCCTTTACTTTTTAGCACCTTTGAAACTTCTCTTAGTACCTTCTCCCAGTTGAATCGTTCAAAAGGTGTAATCTTACCAACCATAAATCCAAATATAACGTCAAACTCCTTATCGAAGAAGGATGAAAGAACAGAGCAATCCAATACGATGCTATGCTTGGGCTTTAATACACCCTCTTCTAACCCTTTGCAAATCTCACATTTGTTTATATCCACGGTGATAGGAAAAATACCTGATTCATGCAGCGCAATCGTTGCACCACCATCACCACATCCAATCTCAAGTGTTTTCTTATTTCCTCCTATATTTATGTTATTCTCTCTTATAAATTCGCTTAATACCTTCTTTAATACCTCTATCCTTTCCCTCGGATAAAAGCTCTCTTCCTTTAAATTCAAATTGCAATCGCAAAATAGTCTGTTTACTAATCCGACTGAATAAAATTCTATTACTCCCTCACGAAATTTCTCACGCTTCACCTCTACTTCTCTTACATTAGCGCATTTTATCTCACTTGCAAGTGCTTCAAATTGTTCTTTACTTCTTATATCTGCGATAACGTCTGTGAAGATAATCCAGAAGCCCAGATCTTTGTCATGCACGGCGATGCCGACCAACTCTTTATCTTTGCTTTTATCTCTTCTCTCCGCAAATATCCTTATCGCTTCTACTACATCCCGGGCTTCGATTTTGCCCATATATTCAAGCGTTCTGCCTATCCCTTTTTGATTTGCATAGCTCTCTTCTACCAGCGTAAAATCCCCTATTCCTAATAGCTCGTTCAGTTCCATAGGTCCCTTTCTGTAAGAAAAGATTTTATCAAAAGAAAAATCTTTCGAAAAA
>JAODGF010000033.1:0-4872 GCA_025464645.1 Methanosarcinales archaeon | reverse complement strand
TCATAGTTGTTACTTCACCGACCATGTCCCGACTAATAGAACTGAATATCACACTTACATCTCTGATATACTCTTCATTCTACAATTATCTCTCCCTTACCCGAAGAAGCGCGATTGCCTATGCCGTGACATCGTTCGAGCAATGCCAGTGCGGTATAAAACTCCGCTGGTGCGCCAGGCTCTATTTTGTAAGTGAACGTAGACCCTTTAGGTATTGCTATTTCAGGTCGCCCGCCGGAAAGTTTGAGGTCGAGAAATCCAAGTGGATAGGGTTTAGTCGTCTCATAGCTAATAAGTTTTACACCGGCGGAGAAGTTTTTATAATCGTAATAGAAGTTTTTCGCTGCATTCTTCACACTCCACAGAAAATTATTACCTCTGATTATAGTAAGATTCGTTCCTTTTTCTCGCACTATCGCTTCCGAAAGCAACCTGACCCTTATTATATCTTTCTCACGCAGTTCCGCAGCTCTATCCTCTATATCGTCCCTTGTGACCGGTTTATATGACAGATTCTCCAATTGTAATCTGCCACTGCCTTTCATCGAACGTTTTCCAAGTGCAAGTCCATTCTCCTCCACGAACCTTAGCACGGCAATCAAAGCGGCAAGGTTCTCTTCCGCATCGCGCTTCATCTTCACTATAATTTTGAACCGGAAACGCGCTCTCTTCGTTATCCCTTCCTGACGCCACATCATTGAAACCGTGCCTTTATGTCTATCCTGTCTTGTTTTCGTAATCACAGATTTAAAGGAAGGATACCTGAGAATCTCCCTGCATTCCTGACATTGATAATTCACATATTTTTCAGGTGTAATTACAGGATACAGAATACCGCCATCTCGATAATGATATGGGAGTGCATCCTTGAAATACAGCACTGGCTCCGCATTCACTTCGTACGTTTTTATTATGGGTAAACCCGCAGCAAGAAAGAGATACCCGAATGCGCCTCTGATAGCCTGTCCCGGGGGATAACCATAGCTTCTCATCGCATGTGCTCTTCTATCAAACTCACCGGTGGATAATATCGTTTCGTTCTGGTTCACTAATTCTCCCGTTACTTCCAGTGCTATGTTATCACTGCACATTTATTTCTTTTCCAGGAGTTCTTTCGCTTTTTTCCTCGCTTCTTCTACCAGTGCACCCCACGATTTCCGCTCCACATTTGCTATCTTCAATTCCACACGTCCTCTTCCTCTTGTGAGCCAGCCACCGAGTCCGAACTGGTTTATCCCTTCAATACCAGTATTTATCAGTTCGGTGTCACGCGCCTTTGGATTGAGAACCACGATATTCCCCGTAAATACCGTGCCTTCCTGTATCTCTTCCGCACCCAATGCATCAGATACGTTCCCTTTTTCTCTATCCAGTTTCACGTGCATTACTTTCTTGACCACTGAGTCATAGTTCTCCACGGAGCGGAGGTCGTCTATCATTGCTCGACCCCTCATTCCCAAAGAACCGTATAAGTCACAAAGAACGCATTTTCCACAGCCTTTTGTTCCCTTGCCACCAGTGTCGCAAACGTCCTCTCCATTAGCCCGGAGTGCAATCTCGGCATAGCCTCTCAATGCGCCATAAACAGGCACTGCTACTCTGCCATCTGCGGTTATTCGGCATGGCAAATGCACTCCTGCGCGCTCTTTTCTACGCCGCTCTTCTTCTTTTATCTCTCCACTTATAACCGTAGAGAGTGTTTTCATTTCCAGCTCGTATCTCATATATTCACTTTCCATTTTTTCTCAACTCATATCACAGTTGTTACTCAACGATGATAGGCGAAATAAGACCTTACTTCGGTCAACTCTATAGTTATTACTCAACGAGGAGAAGAAGTTCGAACGCGAACCAGAAGCCCAAAAAGAGAGTCAACTCTTATCATAGTTGTTACTTAACATCTGCATGCACCCTTTCCTCCTGCTTCAAAAGTCAACCAAAGGCGGTGCATACCTTATCTATATTGACTTTTACACTTTTGTGTCATATGACACCTGGTTCATGATAGAATATAGAACTATAAGAAGGTGATGTACATGAACCAGGAAGAATTAAAGGTTGGTAAACAAATCGGACCGGCAATTGTTTATCAAAGACCTGAAAAGTTTTTGCAAAGCAAAAATTTGGGTGAGTGCCATAAAACACGAACGAACATGCTCAATAGATTGTGGAAAATCCCAAATCACAAGCACCAAATTACAAACAAATTCAAATATCTAAATTCAAAATCCAACCCCTTAGCAGTCTGTTTTGGGCATTTGGAGTTTGATATTGGGTATTGTTTGGTATTTGTGATTTGGAGTTTGGAAATTAAGTCCACTGGATATTGAGCAAATACACACGAACCTTTTATGCTGTGTTATATGAAGTTGCCACCTCTTTTTCATTCTTTGATCGCCACTAAAAATTTTGGTCAAAACATACTATTGTTGTTACTCAACGCCCTGTCACATGTTAAATGGCTGGACAGGTCTTGAAAGTCCTTTTAACCTCTCGGATATTCAATTGTACGTCCCTGCTTGAGGATTCGGAAGAGGTTTCTACTGCTGGATTTATATCATCACAACTTGGATTGAAGATACAAAAGCGATAAAGATTTTTAAAAATTACAAGATGAGCAAATTTTACGAGGTAAAAAAGAGAGATGGTGCAGCGAGAATAGGGCTGTTGTCGTTAAGCAAAGGAAAAAAAGCCAGAACACCCCTACTTTTCCGAGTTGATTCGTTAAGTGCAGGTGAAGAAGAACTCGAAGTGATTACTGCAGAAGATTCAAATTTTAAAGATTTGTCTTTAGAAGAAATATGGAACACTTCGCGTGGCACTGTCCTCTTGCCAGAAGTTCATCCGCTGTTCACAAAGGTGAAAGAAGCAATACCTTCGCTATTTGTTGATTTTTTCGTGCTTTCCTTCGCTTCTAATCTGCTCAATAGCCCAAGGGATTTCGTTCGCAGAATAATTGATGCGAGAAAAGCAATACCGCCGGATGTAGCGTTGTGGGTTCCGGCGATAGTGACGGCGGAAAATGCCGCTCTTCTGTTCTACATGGGCGTGGATATAATAGACGATACAAATGCAGTGATAAAGGGCTATCAGGGTATTTATCTTCTAGAAGAAGGAGATGCAAGACTAAACGAATTGGAAGATTTGCCGTGCAATTGCAGTATTTGCTCCTCTTTAAGTATAGACAAGTTGATGGAAAAAGATGCTAAGGAAAGGGCCTTATTAATCGCGAAGCATAACACGCTGCTACTCGATAAGGAGGTGAAAAAGATAAAAGAGTGTATAAGAGCGAGCAATTTGCGTGAGTACGTTGAGATGCGAGTCCGGTCTTCAACCTTTTTAACGGCAGTGCTACGAATTTTGGATACCGAAGAGGAATATTTTGAACGCAGAACGCCTGTTGCTCGAAATCAATGTATGAAAGCAAACACGATGGAGTCATTGCAAAGGATAGAGGTGAAGAGGTTTGCAAACCGTGTTTTGGAGAGATATGAACCGCCAGCAAGGAAAATTTTGCTGATATTGCCTTGTTCAGCGAAGAAGCCTTATTCCACGTCACCATCACATGCGAAGTTCAGAGAAGCAGTTGAGAGCTATAGAGGGTATATACACGAGTTAATCTTAACGTCCCCACTCGGCGTTGTGCCAAGAGAACTTGAAATGGTCTATCCAGCGGCATTCTATGATATTTCTGTAACCGGATACTGGGATGCCGAGGAGCGAGAATGGGTCTCTTCGTGCCTGCGTGCATATCTAAAGCGGAACTTGAGAAATTATGAGCTGATAGTTGCACATCTCAGTGGTGCATATAAAGAGATATGTAGAAGTGTCACGAAGGATTTTGGCATAGAGGTCGTGTTTACGTGCGAGAATAACGAGGAAGCGACTTCAAAAGAAGCTTTGAACAGGCTGAAAAGGCAAATAGCCGAGTTGTGTGACGAGAGAAAGAAGCAGTCGGGATTTGAAATGAAAGCGAACATGATAAAAGCAATGGCTGATTATCAGTTCGGTATCGGTGCTGGGACTGAAATTATAGCGAGAAAAGAAGGAGAAAGAATAAGAATAACCGGGAAGTTCCCTTATTATAAACTCAGTTCGAAGGGCAACGTTCTTGCGAGAGTCGTGCCTGCATACGGGCTTTTAGCTCTTACAGTGAAAGGGGCTCGTAGAATCGAAAATTTACTCTCTTTATACAAGGTGGAAATAGGTGATTTTGTTCCTAAGGGTTCGATATTGGCGCCTGGAGTTATAAATGCAAGCGAACAAATAAGGGCGAATGATGAAGTCGTATTTTGCGGTGAGAAGGCATTTGGCGTCGGTAGAGCAAAGATGAGTGGTTGGGAGATGGTGGAATCGATGAGGGGTGTGGCTGTGCAGGTGAGAGAGGTGGAGGAAATTTAAATCGCGAAAAACTTTTTCACCTATTTTCTCTTACTTTTTTGCTGTTTTTATTTTTTGCTACCGCTTAATTTGCAGATTGTCCCTCCACCGAATGGTTGTTGGGTTAAATATGCCCAATTATATCTACAAGAGCACTTAAAATCGGTTATTTGTTAATATCTCTAAAAAGTATTCGGAGATACTGTCATATTCTTCGAGCGCTTTCTCTTTGCTATTTAAAACCTCCATGAGATTATCAATATTTATCTGACCTTTAGCTTCCGATTTGCTTAGACTGCCCTCCTTTAGTTTATTAATCTTATTTACGAGGGTTTCTTTCTTCATAGCGCTTCTTCTCAGCAGACGCAATTGGATACCATTTTAGAATCCTATTTTGCATAATATATCTTCCTCACAGGCCACGATATTTCAATCCCTTCTTTGTCATAACGCCCTTTTAGCGCCTTTATAAATTCATGCATGACTAAGTAC
>JAODGF010000159.1 GCA_025464645.1 Methanosarcinales archaeon | reverse complement strand
TACAAACAGGGATGCCGTTACCAAAGGGCAGCAATGCCGTTGTTATGCTTGAATATACAAAGGAAAGTGGAGATACGCTTGAAATTTTTAAACCCGTCACACCGGGTAAAAATGTTTCTTTTTGCGGTGAGGACGTAAAGAAAGGAGAAGAGGTGTTAAAAGAAGGGAGGATGTTAAAGGGTCATGATATAGGTATGCTCGCATCTCTTTTCAGGACAAAGGTGAAAGTGTATAAAAGAGCAAAGATTGGGATAATCTCCACAGGTGATGAGCTTTCCGAGCCACAAGGATTTGAAGGAGAAAGAAAGATAGCTGACGTAAACAGTTATGTGCTAAAAGCTTTAGTTGAAAAAATTGCAATCCCATATAGGCTCGGCATAGTGAGAGATGATTATGAAGCAATTAAAAAAGCAATAACATCTTCCTTTGAGTTAAAGAACTGCGATGGACTACTAATAAGTGGTGGAAGCTCCGTGGGTAAGAGGGACCTCATAGCTGATGCGGTAGAAGATATAGGAACGCTTATATTTCACGGTGTGGCTATCCGACCCGGTGAACCGACAGGTTTTGGTGTCGTAAATAACAAGCCGGTGTTTGTTCTCCCTGGTTATCCCGTAGCGGCAATATCTGCTTTTGAAATGCTCGTCCGCCCTTTTTTGTATGCAATGCATGGAATGAAGGAAGAGCGAAGTAAGATTTTTGCGGTAGCAAATAAAAAAATTCCTTCTGCTGTTGGTAGAACTGATTTTGTGCGTGTAAGGCTGATTTGTACCAAAAACGAATATTATGCCGAGCCAATAAGAGTGAGCGGCTCTGGCATACTATCCAGCATGACGAAATCGGATGGGTTTATAATAATAGAGGAGAATAAAGAGGGAATGGAAGAAGGTGAGATAGTAGAAGTGAATGTGTGGCAGTGAGAATTGCCTATGATACTGAAGACGCTAACACTGAGGAATTACCGGAAATATAAAAATGCGGATGTTGAGTTTCCAGATGGCATAATAGGCATTATCGGATTGAACGGAGTAGGGAAAACGACTTTGATAGAAGCGATAGGTTGGGTCTTGTTCGGGCATCATGCTGCGAGGACAACGAAAGAACTTATAAAACGGGAAGGCGCATCGGCTAATGAAGCATGCCGCGTTGCCCTGGAATTCGAGCTGGAAGGCGATGGTTATAAAGTAGTAAGAGAGATGTCAGGTAAGAACTTAGTCCCGAAAGCAAGTCTCATTATCAATGGGAAACTCATAACTAACAATGCTGAAGAGGTCACGGAAGTCATAGAGGACAGAATAGGTATGGATTACCCGTCTTTTTTTACTTCGGTCTTTGCAAGGCAGAAGGAGTTGAATGCGCTGTCATCAATGAAAGCTGCGGAACGTAAAAAGCTCGTGCTTCGGATGCTTGGCATAGAGAGGATAGAAAAGAGTATTCAGGCGATAAGGGAGGATAAGAGAGGAAAAGAGAAGCTCATAGAGGGTATAAAAGCCGCCATTTTAGATAAAGAGGGCAGAAAGAAGATAGAAGTGCTCGGAAATGAGCAGAATGAATTGGAGAAGGTGAAGGGAGAGCTTCAACCGATTATAAAAAAGATAGAAGCCGTTAAGGTGGTGAAAGAGAAAGAAGCGGGTGAAGCGAAAGAAGAATTGGAAAACGCCACGAGGAAATATGAGCAATACATGGAGTTGAGCAATAAACTGGGTGAGAGAAGAAGCGACCTGGAAAATACGAGGAAGCGGAGGGAAGAGAAAGAAAAAGAGCTTGAAGCGTTGCGTGATAAGAAAAGAAGGCTTGGAGTTATAGCGAGAAAGGAAGAGGAGTATTTTAAACTGAAGGACAAAAAGGAGGAGATGGAAGGGACAAGGGAGAAATATCGGCGTAAAAAAGAGCTGATGAAGAGCGAAGAGAAGACCGTAGAAGAGATAAAGAGACGAGAAGAGAGGATAAGAGGATTGCAGGAAAAGAAGGAGGTATTTAGAGGTATCGAAGATGCCCTTGAATCGCAGCGACAGGCAAAGGAAAAGATGGAGGAGCTGAGAGAAAAATACCAGCAGAAGGAGGAACTGACGAGGAGAAAAGAGAAGGCATTACAGGAAATAGGAAGAAGAGAGAAGAGAACAAACGCATTGCGAGAAGAGATGAAAGGATTTAAGGATGTGGAGGAGCGTTTGGAAGAGGTGAGGGGGAGAATGGAAGAGGTGAGAAGACAAAAAGAAAGCCTCCATTCCCTGCTCGGCGCTCTTAAATCTACCTTAGCACAGATAAAGGAGGATGCGAAGGAGAGTCTGGCAAAGAAGAAGAAGATAGAGGATTTGGGTCCTGAAGGGGAATGCCCAATGTGTGAAAGGCAGTTAGGGACGCATTACGAGAGTTTGATAAGGAAGTTGAGTGATGAGATAAGTGCCAAAAAGAGTAAATTCCGTTCGTATTATGCAGAATACAAATGTAAGAATGAGGAACTCGCCATTCAGAAAAGGAAAGAAAACCTGCTCGTAAAGGAGAACAGGGAACTGGATAAGCGTGTAGCAAAGAAGCGTGAACTGGACGTGAAGGTAGAGAATGAAGAGCGAGAATTGAATGGCTGGCGAGAAGAACTGAATAGGATTTTAACAGATTTGAAGCCTTTTGAAGCTGTTGAGTTTGACGCAAACGCATATAAAGAGGTCATATCAAAGGTAAACGAGCTTGAGAAGAGAGTTAGAGAGAAGAAGGAATTAGAGATGGAGATAGAACACGAAATGCGTGAACTGGAACACTGGAGGAAGGAATTAGAGGCAATAAAGAATGATTTAACGCCAGTTATAGCTGTGGAATTTGATGAAAATGCGTATAAGGACGTTATTTCTGCCCTAAAGAATCTTGAAGTGGTGTATCGAGAGATAATCGGGTTAAAAGCAGAGATAGGAAGGATAGAAGAAGTGAAAAATAATGTGCAGGTGTTAAGTGAACTGGAGAGTAAGATTGTGGCGGATATAACGGCATTGAAGAGGCAAATAGAAGAATTGGCGTTTGATAAAATGGCGTATGTAGAGATGAAGGCGAGATACGAGCGTAAGAAGGAGGAATTGAACGAAATGAAGTTAAAGCTCTTGAAGCGGGAGAACGAGTTTAAGAACGTATGCAGGGACATAGAGCGTGTGTTAGAGGAGATCAAGGAGCAGCAGAGGTTACTGACAGAGAAAGAGCGAGAAGAGACGGAAATAGTGTATCTCAGCTTGCTTGAGCGAATAATGAACGACTTCAAGGTGTATATGGTGGGTATGATTCGCCCGATGCTTTCTGATTACGCATCGGATATGCTGCGCCGGCTAACAGATGGAAAATACAGCAAGCTGGAGCTGGATGAGAATTACGATATGTTCGTATATGATGAAGGGAGGGCATACGAAATAAACCGTTTTTCGGGTGGTGAGGAGGACTTAGCGAATCTGTGTTTGAGATTAGCGATTTCCGCTGTTGTCTCGGAAAGAAGTGCGATTCAAACGAATTTTATTATTCTGGATGAGATTTTTGGCTCGCAGGACGCACTTCGGAAACGGAATATCATAACGGCGTTGAACGAGCTGTCAAAGAAGTTCCGGCAGATATTTCTGATTACGCATATAGAGGAGGTGAAGGATTATATGGAGTACGTGTTGAGAGTGACGGAAGATGAGGAAGGAGTGAGCAGGGTGAGGATGGGAGCGTAGATGAAATAAATTCCAAATCCCAAATAACAAAAGGGAAAGAAAG
>JAODGF010000158.1 GCA_025464645.1 Methanosarcinales archaeon | reverse complement strand
CTTTTTTCTTTTTGCGAAAAAGAAAAAGTGTTGAGATAGCATATCAATATTTTGTATGCAAACAAAAGTTGATGAATGGAGTACAAAGGCATTTGAAGCGAGTGTGGAGGAGCTCTCAGCACTGATTGATGACTCAAGGTGCATATTAGAAACAGAAAAGGAGTCGAGAGGAGGAAGCGGCTTGGTTCGCATTTCTCCCCAAACAGTGAAGAACGTTGTAGTCGTGGGGGATATACACGGCGATATGGAAAGCCTGGTTCACATATTGAAAGATATTGAAGACCTGAATGCTGATAAGATAGTCTTTCTTGGCGATTACGGAGATCGAGGTTCGGAAAGTGTTGAGGTTTACTATCTTCTTTTGAAGCTGAAAGCTTCTGAAGGGAAGGGGAAAATAATAATGCTACGAGGGAATCACGAAGGACCGGCGGACATGCCGGTTATGCCGCATGACCTGCCTTTTTTATTCACGAAGAAATACGGAATGAGAGGTAAAGAAGTGTATAAGAAACTAAAGGAGCTCTGGGAGTACTTACCTTATGCAGTGCTAATAGAAAGAAGGTACTTAATGTTGCACGGTGGATTGCCCGCGAATGCCGCTTCTATCGAGGATATTGCGTTTGCACATGAATCTCATCCTGCATCAACGAATTTTGAGGAAATACTGTGGAGCGACCCGGTAGAAGGTAAGGGCGTTTTCTACTCGATGCGAGGTGCAGGTAGAATGTTTGGGGAAGACATAACAGAAAAAGTCTTGGGGGCAGTGGGAGTAAAAACGCTGATAAGAAGCCATGAACCGTGCGAGGGTGTAGAAGTAAGACAGGGGGGAAAAGTTCTAACGTTGTTTTCAAGAAAGGGTTCGCCTTATTTTAATACGCGGGCTGCATATTTGGTTTTGGATGCAAATGCGTTGAGAGAGGCAAAGGATGCTGAAGAGCTGGCGGGAAGTGCTGCGAGAATCTGGTAGAGTTTATAGCGATAGCCATTGCTTATAGATTTCATGCTCCATCAAGACTTCCTTCGCTTTTTCCCTTTCCTCTTGATGCGTCTTAATAAAAGAATGCATGAGTTCAGCAGCTTGCGACTTACAAGAATTGCACATCCGTTTTCCGTTCTTGCATTCCTCGAAAATCTCTTTTACGTATGCATCCTCTTCTATTAAATGAAACATCATAAGCTCATAAACCGTGCATTGTGCCGGTGAGCCCCCGAGTTTCCGCTGCTCTTCTACGGTTACTCTTCCGCCTGTCTTTGCCCGTTTTACTTTCTTCGCTGCTTCTTCCGGCGGTTCTGTTAGCGCTATATAGCTTTCCGGGATGCTTGATGACATCTTACCACCAGTTAATCCCTGCATGAATTTGTGGTAAGTAGCAGCGGGAAAAAAGAACCCATACCCTCCATATTCCATCTCCACTTCTCTTACTATCTCCTCTATCTCTCGCATAGTTCTATCAATCTCACTTTCTTCGATGCCAAACACATCTATGTGCATTGCATATATTTTTTTCCTACCTTCTATTCTGCTTGCTATTTCTGCTAACGCTTTTCTACCTGCTTGCTTCTCTCTTATACTTATATAAGGCTTCTGGTCCTTATCCAGTCTCTTCTCTACGCGGAACATCCTCATTCTCGAGGCTATGTCCCTCGTCAGTCTTATATGCGGGTCCTGGTCAACGCCGACTGGAATGACAGCCGGCTTTGGTCCGCCGTATTCAAGGAGCTGTGGCTGCAGAATATCCGCATTCTGCATCAGTACGCTAATCATGTGAGATATGTTCACATCGCCCGAGAATCCATATATCGCGGATATTTCGCTGAAATTAACCTCCCGCCCGAGTTCAAAAGCGAGGTCATGCAGCTCTTTATTCCCTGACTGGAAGTATATGTGTCCTTTTTCCACGTCAAAACCCAGCGCTACAAGGCTCAATATGTATTCATTGAGTCCTATTTCCTTGCAGTCCTTCCATGAAGTTCCTCGAACGGAATGCGATTCCATATCCGCTATGCATGCAAAGGCATCGCCCCCCATCTGCTGATGCCAGATAATCTCGTCCATTACCATCTTACCGCCTAAGTGAATTCTACCAGAAGGCATAAAACCGCTCATCACCGCGAACTTGCTCCGCTCGTTCATCGCTCTCAGCACTTCTTCATAACCGCGATGTCCGACGATTATGCCTCTACGCATGTATAGATGCGGTTTCTCTATCCGGCTCAGCAGTTCCTTAAAAGGAGAAATGCCAAAATCTTCAAATAGCCTCGCATAATCTTTTATATCCGCAGTACCCCACGGGTCTATCTCTACCATTTCATCAATATCCTTGTTCCTTTTACAATATTTTGATGACTCATAAATAAATCCTAAACTCTAAAAAATCCGGAATACTTTACAATACAATGATGCTCAGGATTTAGGATTCTTCTATTGTCGCCCTCAGGTGACGAGTCCAGTCCACAGAGCCCGGCTTATACTTGTCCCTTAAACTTTTTTGCTTCGCAAAAATCTTTACTAAAAATGCTTCGCTATTTTTGCTTCGCAAAAACTTCTTCTTACTCTCCCTTTCACCTTTTATCTCTACGTCTATAATCTCGCGAAGCGCAGAAGCGACTTCTTCTATGCTCTTCCCGCTTGTGTCCACTTCATATACAACTTCGCACAGTTCTACCGCCTCAGCTAATATAACGTCCAGCATTTCTGCTTCCACGTTTTCGCGAATTTTCCGCGCAGAAAAGCCCCTTCGCTTTAGTCTTTCCGCGAGCAAAAGCGGATTTGCACGCAGCACGATTGTTACATCGGGATTCAGGAAATGAGATAAGTGGCTCTCAATTAACAACAAATTATCTTTATAAACACGCCTTATGTATTCGTCTAATTTATCGAGGTCTGCGATAAAACAGTCTCTTCCTTGATCCACGCCGGTATAAAAGCCTTTCTCCTCTATTACCTTATTCAAATCCATAAATTCCAGTTCAAGTGCATTACACACACTTGTCTTTCCCGTGCCCGGCGTTCCCGTGATGGCGATTATCATAAACAAACCTTTCTTTAGGAAAGAAACAATAAAAAGGAGGTAAAAGAACGAGATGGAACCGTGGCAGATGGGGTTGGGAATAGCGCTTTTGCTTGCTGTTTTGACTTTTGTTTATCTTCTGATTAGCAAGCTGAGAAGAAGAGAGAAAGTGATTAAGATTCTGAAAGAAGCAAAAGCAATGAAAAAAGAAATAGAAAAGGAAGGGCTAACAACGGCTTCAGACGTTGTTTTAGCGCAAATTCTTTGTGGGATAAGCGACGTAAAGGCATTGATATTGTTTTGTGTGGGGGTATTGGTAGCCCTTAATCTCACGATAATATCAACAAGTTTTAAATTTAAAAGAAATAAAAGAGGGAAGAGAGGGAATGGTGCATGGCGAGGAGGAAAGAGAGGAAGGGCGAATAGAAGAGAAGGAAAAGCGTAGAGAGGAAGAAGTGATGAAGATTTTGAAAGAGATGGAGGAATTGAAGGAGAAGATAGAGAGAAGAGGCATGAAATTGACTTCAATAGCCGATGTTTTTCTTGTTTCAGTTCAAATACTTTCAGAGATAAGGGTGATAGGATACAGGGTTGAAAGGCAGAATAGAAGGGTTGGAGAGGGGACTAAAGAAAGAAATGGGAGATACGAGGGCGCTAATCCTGTTTGGTGTTGGCACAATTCTGGCTATAAGCCTTACAATTATATCAATACTATAATAACCTCGCACTCATCTTATCATAGGTGGGAGCGCGTGCGGCATCGCGCTATAAAAATCATGTCGAAA
>JAODGF010000157.1 GCA_025464645.1 Methanosarcinales archaeon | reverse complement strand
GGACTTCTCCTCATACGAGCATTTTGACCCTTTTAACCCTCCGTCTGAACTATTCACGACATACATACTCACTCCGACAGACACTTTTCCGTTAGCTAAAGCTCCTTCTTTTTGCCCCCCAGCATATATCTTGTACTGTAAGCCATCACCGGTTATCCCTACTTTAGTTGTTGTCGCAGTTAGCACTTTAGTCCCTGCCAGCTCACTATAAGCATTTATTTTCTCGTAGCTTGACGGAATTAGAGTAAGTAAACCTGACCCCTTTGTGCTGTATCCAGAATAAATTGAAGTCAGACCTATATTTTCGGTCATGCCCATAGCGCCCCCCTCCGTGCTATTACCTTCGGCTGCATAATTGAAATTGAAAATGGAGTTGGTTTCCAATCCCTTCGCAGTGTCGAGGGAATGATATAGGGATGAATTATCACTGTTTGTACCCACGGCGTTGAAGGAATACTGAATCTCTTTTTGATTAGCCATTTCATACAAAATGGATTTGCTTTTGTAATTATCACTTGCTTTTATAGCGCAGTTGCCCGTCAGATTATAAGAGAAAGAAACGCCAGCATTTACGCTGCCGATAACGTAAACCAACGTAAATATCGCAATCATTGCTCCGATAGACGCCAATCTTCTTCTTGTGTTCATCTTTTCTCTCTATTTATTCGCTTGTGAAAAAAAGAAAAAAAGAGGGGAAAATACTCTATCTATGTCCATGGCGGGGTCACATTGTAGAGGGCTGTAAAGTTGAAATCTCCAAACCGTCCTCCTACGTGGCTGAATGTACGTTCGGTTGAGCGGAGAATATATTCGTTGCAACTGCCAGCACAACCCCCTATGCCGTTCTTCCGTCCTTCCCCTTCACTACTTGCTACATATAGATTAGCGTCAAAATTACCTTTGCCCCTTGTATCGATCTCGTATGTCTGAGACCCATCCTTGATCCACCCCGTTGTATGGTAGCGCTGTAATAAATCAACCCTGGCAGAGAAGCCGATTGTAGAATCACTGCATCCTACGAAAGTATTATTTCCGGTTTCATTTTTCTCGATTATCAAGGATGCACCTGATTTTTCTGCTATACTCATGCCGCGGATCCATTTTGAGGTATTGCTCAGATACAAGACGTTGGTTTCTGTATTAACTTCGCGGTCTTCTGCTGAGAAGTCGTGAATGCAGCTTGCGGTTTCGCTATTTCTCGCAGTCAGGTCGAGTGAATAACGACTTCCCACGATAGGATTGCCATAAGTATTAGAACGATAGTGTTCACCCACCATCAGCCTGCCTGTCGTATCTGCCGTGTATGAGAAACTGACAGAAGCACTGCTTGCCATTACTAATGAGAGAAGAATTGCTGCTGTGAACAAAAGTACTATCTTTTTCATTTTTTTTCTTTCTCACCTCCTACCAGGTTTGTTACCAACATATGTTAAAAACATATGTTGCAAACATATTGCAATTTGAAATATAAAAAGATGAAGGGTCTTTACGTAAGAACCTGAAGTCAGTACTACATTTTTCTCGCCTTCCAATTGAAATCATCAGGAAGTTTAATCCGTAACTCCGCCAAATATACGTAATATATTCCATCTTCACGAGCTTTTCATAAGTTGTTTTGAATAGGAGAGAGAACAGAGACAAGGAAAAGAACGCTACTTCCGCATCGTGGCGGGTTCAATACGCGATGTGTCATCATTAGTCCTGACCGTAAAAGAGGGGGAGTAAAGAATGCCGTGCTGATTTCGGATAAAGGATTCTATTCCGAAGCTAACGTCCTTGAATTGGAAAAAGACCGAAAAGTAGGGCGATATGGTATTATAAGTATGAGATATGCTGAGTTACGGTTTAACCATTCCCTTTTTAAAAAATGGATGTCAAGATTTATATGCTATCATAACTAATTCTTAACTAAATAAGAGCGTGAGGAGGAATAATGGAAAAAGACCGGGTAAAAAGGTATGAAGAGAAAATTGAAGAAATAAAGGGGGATTTTTCGTTCTTGAAGGGAGAGATTTCGGCTTTGTTACTAAAGGCGGATATACTGAGCAACCACCTAATCGTCTGGGCAAACAATCTGCCAGACCTTTACGAGTATTTCTATCATTTCAGGAAATTATGGATGGAACAGAAGCACAGGCAATATTTTTTATGGCAATATTTTTTTATGATATCTGCAAGAAAATGCCAAAAGAAAAAAACATCAAAAGGGTGCTGGTAATAGGCTCTGGTCCTATTATCATTGGTCAAGCGTGCGAATTTGATTATTCAGGGACGCAGGCGTGCAAGGCGTTAAAAGAAGAAGGCTATGAGGTCGTGTTAGTAAATTCCAATCCCGCTACCATCATGACCGACCCGGGAATGGCTGACAGGACATACATCGAACCGCTCACCGTGGAGACCGTGGAGAGGATAATAGCAAAGGAGCGCCCGGATGCTTTGCTGCCCAACCTTGGCGGTCAGACAGGGCTAAATCTTTCTGCTGAGCTCAGTAAAAGGGGAATACTGACTAAATACGGGGTTAAAATAATAGGTGTTGAGGCTGATGCGATTGAACGCGGTGAAGACCGTATTTCGTTCAAAGAGACTATGTCAAAACTTGGTATTCCAATGCCCAGGAGCTCGCCTGCTTATTCTGTCGAGGAAGCAGAGGAAATTGCGCAGGAATTGGGTTATCCAGTGGTCATCAGACCTGCTTACACCTTAGGCGGGACCGGAGGAGGGATTGCATACAACGTAGAAGAACTGAGGACTATTGTTGCCAGAGGCATCTCCGTAAGCTTGATAGGACAAGTGCTCGTGGAAGAATCGGTTTTAGGCTGGGAAGAACTTGAATTAGAAGTTATCCGCGATAAAAAGGGAAACAAGATTACTGTTTGTTTTATCGAAAATGTTGACCCCATGGGCGTTCATACTGGCGATAGCTTTTGTGTAGCGCCGATGCTGACGGTAGATGAAGAGCTGCAGCTTAAATTGCAAGAACTCTCTTACAGGATTGTTGATGCCATCGGGGTATTGGGCGGAACGAACATACAATTTGCACATAACCCGGAAGATGACAGAGTCGTAGTTATTGAGATTAACCCACGCACTTCTCGTTCCTCTGCATTAGCCTCAAAAGCAACCGGTTTCCCTATCGCTCGCATATCAGCAAAATTAGCTGTCGGTATAACCCTTGACGAACTCCCCTACTGGAAAGGGGGCACACTTGATAGATATACGCCAGGTGGAGATTACGTAGTGGTAAAGTTTGCGAGGTGGGCATTTGAGAAGTTCACGCAGACACGCGACATACTGGGAACGCAGATGAAAGCGGTGGGAGAGGTGATGAGCATCGGTAAGAATTTCAAGGAGGCGTTTCAAAAAGCTATTCGCTCTCTTGAAATCAAAAGATACGGCGTTGGCGGTGCAAAGGATTTTGCATCGCTTTCACTCCCGGAGCTAAAGGCAAAATTGGTCAATCCTTCAAGTGAGCGCGTATTCTTGATCTACGAAGCATTGCGTAAAGGGATGTCAGTTGAAGAACTTTATCAGCTCACAAAAATCGGCAGATGGTTTATCAGCCAGATGCAAGAGCTGGTGAAATTCGAGGAAGAGCTAAAGAAGTTCCGTGGAAGAGACCTGCCAGACGAAATGCTCAAAAAGGCGAAGGAGAACGGGTTCTCGGACAAATACATCGCACATCTGCTCGGTAAGACAGAAGAACAGGTACGTAAACATCGTAAGAGAGTAAAAACTGTTGGATACAATGCGGTGCCGGTAAGTGGAGCCGATGCAGAATACTATTACTCGACGTATAATGCCGAGGATTCAGTTTCAATTTCCCAAAAGCGCAAGGTAATGATTTTAGGCGGTGGACCAAACCGCATAGGTCAGGGCATTGAGTTTGATTATACCTGCGTACACGCTGCTTTCGCATTACGAGAAGAGGGAATTGAGTCGGTAATGGTAAATTGCAACCCCGAGACAGTCTCCACCGATTACGATACCTCTGACAAGCTCTATTTCGAACCCCTCACTGTCGAGGATGTATTGAGCATCTACGAGAAAGAGAAACCCGAGGGTGTAATCGTGCAGTTTGGAGGGCAGACTCCACTGAATATAGCAAGGGAACTCCATGAAGCTGGTGTGAAGATTCTGGGCACAAGCCCGGACAGCATTCATCTGGCTGAGGATAGAGAGTTATTCAGGGCGATGATGACGAAACTGGGTATCCCACAGCCCGAAAGCGGCATTGCACGCTCAGTAGAGGAGGCGCTTGCTGTTGCAAGGGAAATAGGATTTCCGGTAATGGTACGACCTTCTTTTGTGCTTGGTGGCAGGGGCATGGAAGTCGTGTATGACGAAAAAATGCTTTTGGATTATGCAAAAGCAGCGGTAGAGGTTAGCCCAGAATATCCGATGTTAATTGATAAGTTCCTTGAGCACGCTATTGAGACAGAGGTGGATGCCATCGCAGATGGCGATGACGTCTATATTGCCGCGGTAATGGAACACATAGAGCTTGCAGGGGTACACTCAGGGGATAGCGCATGCGTAATTCCGCCACGCAATATTTCAAAACGGAATCTTGCGGAAGTAGAAGACTATACAAAGAAAATTGCCGATGCGCTCGAGGTCGTTGGACTCATGAATATTCAATACGCAATCGCAAATGGCAAGGTATATATATTAGAAGCAAATCCCCGTGCTTCACGTACCGTTCCGTTAGTAAGCAAGGTTACAGGCATCCCGATAGCTAAAATAGCAACGAAGGTGATGCTAAGTAAGAAGTTAAGGGATATGGTCAATTTGGATATGGGTAAAAAGGAAATACCTTATTTTGGCGTAAAGGAAGCTGTGTTCCCTTTCAATATGTTTCCCGATGTTGACCCTGTGCTGGGTCCCGAGATGAAATCAACAGGGGAAGTGATGGGTATTGCACCCTCTTTTGGGTTGGCGTTTTACAAAGCGCAGGAAGCAGCAGGTATGAAATTACCCACTGAAGGAACAGTGCTGATTTCTGTTGCAGATAAGGACAAGGAAGAAATTCTCGAGGTCGCACACCGACTAAAAAAGTTGGGTTTCGATATACTTGCAACCTCAGGTACAAAATCATATTTAAACAAGAAGGGTATAGAATCAGATTTAGCGCTAAAGCTGAACGAAGGTCGCCCCGATATAACTGATGATATTCGCAATGGACGGATACAAATGGTAATCAATACGCCGACAGGCAGTAAAGGTAAATATGCCGATAGCTATATCCGTAAAGCGGCTATCCAGCACAAAATCTCTTATATTAC
>JAODGF010000032.1 GCA_025464645.1 Methanosarcinales archaeon | reverse complement strand
ACAAAACCCGCTCCGCATGGAATAACTATTCTCAAGACTCTTACCTCTACCTCCTCAATTCCCTTCTCAATATCCCCACCGCACATGTAGCATCTCTTCATTTTTGCAGTAATGTTCTCCGCAGTTTCCTCTTTTAATGCATGCAATGTATGCCTTAAGCTATCCAATCTCGAATATATTTCGTTTTTTATTAGTCACAGTTATCACCATCCAATTGATCTATATTACCACAAATTCTATCTCCTATCTTTTTGAGTATTTCTACAAACGTTGGCTCTTCTGATGGTTTTACATGTTCTCCTTCGTGTACATGATGAGGAAAAGTTTCAATTTAAAAACTCAAAATAGTCACCGATCATCAGATTACCTCAATCAACACCCTTTTCTCTTCTTTTAACTCATCGTTAATCTCTTTCAATGCCTTCCACTCGAAAAAGTCCATCTCGTCTCCAAGTGCTCCACTTACAAACTTCTCGTAGAATTCTTCTGTCTTCATACCGTATTTTCTCTCAAAATAGTTCATGCTATTGGAAATATCTCCTAACTTGTGGTTTATCTCTTCTACCCTTGACCTGAGCGTCCTTATAACTACATCCTTCACTAAATCCCTTGGAATTCCTATATTCCTCACTTCCAATACCATTTCCATCACCTACCTTTATTATTTTCCATTTGCTTTATATCTTATAAACTTTGCATTTTCCAATTTGCATTCTTCATATTTCTCATTTTGTTCCTCTTCCCCCACCAGTACTCAACCAAACTCCTCGCACCTCTTACCCTCCACTTAAAATCATCGTATCCTTTAATCTTCGTTTCTTATCGAATTATTACTGTTATTCACTTGAATCCACCATCCTCTTAACACCTTCCTCAAAGCTCGTTATATCAATACCAGACTCAGCCCACCACGCATAATTCGGGAATACCTCGCCAGCAGTGAGCGAATCCACCTGATCCGGCGTGAACTGCATATTCCCGGTTAATCTCTGATAGCTCATCATTAAAAATTTGAATAGACCGACAGGCAGGAAAAACCTGAACTTTAAACCACCGAGCTGCTTGAGAACGATTTTTATCATATCCCTGAAGTAGATAACATCCTTTCCGTTGATGCTGTAAACTCGATTGTGCGGGAAGTTCTTCAGTATCGTAATCTGGAGCTGAAATTTGGGCTACAAGATTGATAACCATTTTTATGTCCCTCCTCTATCTGAACTTTCTTCCTCTATGCTCTTCAACACCCGCTTGACTACCTTCAGATGTAAGATCCTGCCACGATGAATTGGTAATTTAGGCAACTTTGACCTCTACTGAAGCTGTAAAGACTTCTTCACTAAGAAGCTTTCTTATCTCGTCCCCCGATAACGTTTCCAGGCATTAAGTCGCATACCCGGACCTCATGCCCCCTCTTACTCAGCTCAGCCGCAAGATGCGTTCCTATGAAACCTTTTCCGCCCGTTACCAATATCCTCTCCGTTTCCATCTTACCCCTCCTTAATTAACCACAGATTGCACAGATTTCCACAAGATTTTTTCTTTTAGCACAGGTTTTCTTTTTCCTAAAAAGAAAAAGTGTTGGGTCGTCTATCACTATTCGATCTCCTACCTTATACACCGGGCATCTCCCCCTTATCTCATGCACTACTATCTCCAGCATAGTATCACCTCATTATTTACCATGATTCTGAACTTGTTCAGTTATATACGAACCTTGAACTTCTTCCAGTATTCCAGCAATCCTCTCCCCCGCCTTGCCATCACCAAACGGATTTTGCCAGTTGTTTTCCACATTAAGCATCATCCTTACACATTCCAGAATCCTCTCAGGTTCCGTTCCCGCTAACACATTTGAACCCACCTCCAAGGTCTCCGGTCTTTCTGTATTTTCCCTTAAAGTGACACAAGGAACTTTCAATATGCTTAACATCTACATTCTCCTGCCTGTGCGCAGTCACCAAAAAATATCCCTTCGGGCTGAGTTCGAGTTTGATTTCTTCCGGCATTCTCCTGTCGTAACTTGCCAGTGTAGGTTTTGCCGCCCACTTGTTTGAGGATGCTTTAATTGCCAATCTCGCATATCATTTCCTATGGCCAATATCTTCACAAAAGCTTGGCATCGGAATCTTCAATTACTCCTGCGATTTTCATGGTATTGCGAATGAAGAAGTATTAATCATCGGCATAATCGCAGTGGCATTCTGCGCTATATTGAGAACTGCATACGAAGGGAAAGGCTGGATAAAGAGATTTTTATCTCCATGACAATCTCTCCTTTATTTGTCACGCTTACCCTCTTTCGTAACCAGCTTCGAGATGACATTCAGCACCAAACTCATGAACACCGCTAACGTGCCAACAACGATGAAGAATCCTGCTAACAACGTATAGGGCATAGAGAAATAGTGTAACTGGTTGTATTGCCGCAGGAGCAGCAAGCCAAAGAAGAACCCGACCATAATGAGCACCAATCCCGGCAGTCCTATGAATAACAACGGTCGCGCCTCCGAAATCCAGGAAATGATCGTTCCTAAATTACCAAATCCATGCCTCCAGGGATTCAGCGTTGAGCCATTCTCAACATAAATCTCTGTNNCCCTTACCCTTAAATTTCATCGCTTCCATTGCACGTCTCGAAAGCGCCCTGAATCCGCATTCCGGGTCGCTATATCTGTTCCCGGTTATTGTGCTTAAACTAAGCTTCAATACGAACTGCCCCAAAGGACGGATGAAAGGTCTTTTGCCCTTCTTCTTCGATTCTTTCTGTTTCCTTGTCCCTAAAACGAACTCAAAACCCGCTTCTAAAATCGGTTTTAAAAGTGTTGGTATCTCTTCAGGGTCGTGCTGTCCGTCCGAATCCAATAAAACCAGTACGTCCGCATCTCGCTTTATCGCTTCATTTATTAGCGTTTGTACCGCTGCGGTCTTCTTTTTATTCGTTTCGTGTCTTAGCACAAACGCACCAGCTAATTTTGCGTATTCCGATGTTCTGTCTGTACTCCCGTCATCTACTACGATTACCTCATCTACATACTTCTTTGCGCCATGTATCACGCCACACACAGGATATTGTTTGTTATATGCCGGTATTCCCGCTGTTATCTTCATCTTCTCCTTCCTTTTCTGTCATTTATTCTTACGCAAATCCGAACCGGTATGCCTACCCAGTCCTAACTTATCCGGCACAACAACCACGCGCACCAAGACCCTTTGCAATTTCAGGCATCTTCTCGAGCTGATTCCTTCGTTCTTTGTCGGGATTACCACCGAGACCTTACCGCTCATCCCTGCCCCTCCCGTTCCAATAGCACATAAAACCAAAAAGTATCATTGGTGCTATTCCAAAGCTTGAGAATGCATTGAAACACTTACCATGCACGAGTTCCGG
>JAODGF010000031.1 GCA_025464645.1 Methanosarcinales archaeon | reverse complement strand
ACAAAACCCGCTCCGCATGGAATGACTATTCTCATGCTCCTGGTATATTCCATTCGTATGCACTCGATAAATCGTCTAAGATCATCACTTTTGCGCCCAACTCCGCCAGCTTCCGGCACAGATTCGTCCCTGTGCAGTCCGCACCCTGTCATAAATACAACCTTCCCTTCGTATTCTTCTTCTACGCCCATCTCTACCCTCTAAACCTCCGAAATCCTTCTTTTCTCACAAGAATATTACCTGGTTACGCATCTCTTCTGTAGTCTTAACCTCTGCAATTCTTTTTAAACGCCTCACACATTCACCTACACTTACCTTCTGTTGATGCACATAAATTATACCATAGTGTTCCCTATCCAATGCCATTCTGAGAAAGTCTACATCGTGAGTGAATATAACAGCTCTGTTTTTCATAGCGAACTCCAATTGTTCTTCATCGCTTAAGCCCAACTTACCCGCATCTCTCGCAGAAAAGGCATCAATACCTCTTCTTTTCAGCCCTTCAACGATAGCAACATTCACACTTTCATCAGCGTAAATTCTGACCATGGAAGCCCTTTCTAAGCCCCTGGATAAATTCCTGCTCAGCCCTTATCTTCCTGTCTATCTCCTCTCTATTCTCGTAGTAATAGGACAGGGCATCGTGTATTTGCTGGAGTGTGAGGTGTGGATGAGCACTGATTATCTCATCCGGTGAGCGTGCCAGATACTCGTATTCGATGACTATATCCACCACACGTGTTCTGGTGCCTTTAATTACCGCACTACCTCCGCTTATTCTTTTATCTTGGATAACATAAGGGTGACTTCTTACTTCTTGCATAATTTTATCTTGTTCTTTGCATTAAATAAAGCTTTCTTTTCTTCACTTTTGCGCCCAGCTCCGCCAGCTTCCGGCACAGATTCGTCCCTGTGCAGTCCGCACCCTGTCATAAATACAACCTTCCCTTCGTTCTATACCCATTTTCAGCCACTCTTATAACAAGTCTATTTTCCAAAAAACTTTTTCTAAAAGGATTTATTTTAGTCAAGTTTTTGCTTGCAAAAAAGTTGTTAGTAAAGGTTGCTTTGTAAAAGAAAAGTTTTGCACCGCCTGTCACTAACACGATTTTAATCGTTAGCAAATACACAATATGATTAGATAGGTAGTAAATAACTCTAAAGCCACCTCTTTTACCTCTTTTCATGTTAGAGCTTCTCATTCTGATTTTATATATCTTATTACCAAATCCCGGGATTGCATCACCCTTCATTGGATTATCTTCCAATGTTTCTATGAGCGACTTGTAGTCCTCCCCTATTCTTCTGTATTTCTTACTCAATTTCTTAAGTCTTCGTCTGAAATATTCCACTGCCATAACCTCATAATTCATTTAGTATCTCTCTCGCAGGGTGTATCTTCCCCCTCTTTAAATCTTTAAAAGCCTCTATTATATCCCTATTCACGTCCTCTGTATCATACGGTTCTATTTCCCCATATTCCTTAATCAGTTCCATAAGTCTCTTGAACTCTTCAATATCAAGTATGACTGCTGACTTTTTACCTTCCTTATCCACAATGTAGCGTTCATTAAGTTCTAACATTCTACCTATAACTCCCTCTTGATTTTCCTTTTTGTAATTTTTTCCATGCCTTCTTATATCTTTTTCATCCACTCCACTGTCCGTTTAATCCCCTCCTCCGCCGGAACCTTCGGGTCGTGTTTCAAATCCCACCGGCTCACATCACACCTTCTATGGAACCTTCTGAAAGTCCATACCAACCTGTGTGAAATGCTCGTCTCCTGTGAGAATATCCCTGATTCCCAGTTCCAGCATGACTACCATGGAAGTGAAATCAGTAAACGATATTGCTGGCTTATCTTGAAATCGCATCCTTAATCTCTTCGCTTTCTCGAATCGTTCCGCAGTGATACGCTCCAATCGAATGTAGCCTCGCTCAATGCCCTTATCTATTGCGTTCACCGATTCTTTCGCATCATCAACCCGTAACCGCCTGAATAGTAGTGTGAACGTCTCGTCCAGGACGTAATCCGTAGTATAGCTAATGCCCTTTTGTTTACTCCATGCCGAATAGAACTCTAAAACCTCTGCATGCCTCGACTCACGTTTATTTCTCAATACGATCCAACCCCATGTGTCAATGAAGAGTTTCAATCCTCCTCACCGTAGAGTATATCGTCTATCTTGTGCGCAAAGGGTTCAACTGATACCCCACCTATGTACTCCCTCAGGATAGGGTCTTTCTCCGGGTCCAGTTCCCTTGTCTCCTCTATCCTCTCTCTACCTTCCTTCGCCAGGAGAAAACTCACAAAATCAAATACCTCCGCGAGCTTACCCTCCGGTAAATGCTCTAACGCTTCTCTTATCACATCCCTTAATATCATACCTCTATTTCTCATCTCTTCTTTTTACCCCTGTCACTCCTATTTTCAATTTTATATTTAGCCATTGAATGCCGCTGCATATCCCTTCTTTGGTATTTCACCTGTATAAAATTGGTATGTGTACTTCGCCTTCGTCTCCTTTAGCGCATCATATATCTCCTCTCTTGCTTTACTGTGTGCTATCAGTTCAACCTCGGTTGGCTGCCCGAGCTCATCCTCCTCTAAAACTTCTGCAAGCACCCATTCGTCCTTATACTTCCTCTTTATCTCCTCCACCTTTACCATCTTCTCCCCACCCTTTGATATTACTAAAACCTCTGACTTATAAAATACATTCTTTCATCTTCTCATCCTCACCTTCACCAAAATCTTCTTCCCAATATAAATATAGTCTTTCATGTACTTAAAAATCAGTGTAAAGCCATTTCTTTAACAAGGGCGCCACACAAACACTCCCTTTTCTTCTCC